>JAQUGB010000007.1:8196-25152 GCA_028684345.1 Tepidiphilus sp.
CACCGCCCCGGGGCCTATGTCTGGATCGGCAACGGTCCGGGCGAGGGAGGGTGCCTCTTGCATAGTCCTCATTACGACTTCAATGACGAACTCTTGTCTTTGGGAGCGGCCTATTGGGCCACGCTCGTCACCCATGTGCTCTCGGCATGAGTAGGCGAGTCACACTACACCTGCTGCGGCGGGATCTGCGTACGCCGGCGTTTGCCGCTATCATTGCGGCGCTGGCTCTCGCCGTGGCTGCCGTGGGCAGCGTTCTGTGGCTCAACGATCGCCTGGGACGTGCGTTGCTGCAGGAAGCGGGGGCTTGGCTCGGCGCCGATGCCATGATCACCGCCAATCGCCCCTTGCGAGCCGAGCTTCTTGCTTGGCTCAAGGAATATCCCGAGATCGAGCAGGCCCAGAGCGTGGCCATGGCATCGATCCTGCGCGTGGGCGAGCGCTGGCAATTGTCTTCTCTGCGGGCCATTCCTCCTCGTTATCCCCTGCGTGGGCAGTTCGTGCTGAGGCGTAGCGCCGAGGGGGGACGGGAAGAAACTTTACAAGGAGGTCCGGCACCAGGAGAGGTGTGGGTCGATGAGTCGCTCGCCGGGCTACTCGGCGTCGGTCCCGGCGACGAGGTCCGGGTGGGGCGCCTCTCCTTGCGCGTCTCTGCCATCGTGCGCCTCAATCCGGAACATGGGGGAAATTTTCTCGATCTGTTGCCCGAATTCTGGATCAGCCTCGCCGACTTGCCGGCTAGCGGTCTCCTCGGGCCCGGCGTGCGGGCTCAGTGGCGGGTTCATTTGAGTGGCCCCGAGTCGGTGCTACGTCGCGTGGCACGAGAGGCAACGGCGCGTTTGACCAAGGGTGAGGAGTTCGTCTCGCTCGAAGACGCTCAGCCGGCAGTGAAGACTTTACTCGAGCAGACCCAGCGTTTCCTACGTCTGGCGGTGTTGGCGGCGACGGCTCTCGCCGCCGTCGCCGTGGGACTGGCGACTCGCCGCTTCGTGCGCGATCGGCTCGATACCGCCGCCTTGCTGCGTTGTTTGGGGGCGAGTCGTTACCGGGTGGCGGCGATCGTGCTCGGAGAGTTCGCCGCAGCGATCGTGCTCGCTCTCCTGCTCGGGGCAGTGCTGGGATTACTCGCGCAGCAGGGGTTCGCTTCGCTCGCTGCACGGGTGATGGAGACTTCCAGTCTTCCCGCGCTGCAGTGGTGGGCTGCGTGGCCGGCGGCTCTGCTCGCCCTCCTGCTCGCCTTCGGATTTGCCGTGCCTCAGCTCGTGGCGCTCGCGCAGGTGACACCGCTAGCCGTACTGCGGCGCAACCTGGGGGGCTGGCGTGGTGGAGTGCTCGCTACGGCCGCCTGTGGGGCGTTCGTACTTTTTGCGCTCACGGTCTTGCTCGCGGGCGAGGTGCGATTGGCTGTCGGTGTCTTTGGTGGATTGATTCTGGGCTTCGTCCTGCTGCTGGGCGTGGGATCGGCCGGGTTTGCGGCCTTCAGACGTTTTTCTGAGGGGGCGGTGGTTCCGCTGCGGCTCGCCTGGCGCGCGCTCGGCAACCAGAAAGGGCTTGCCGCTCTGCAGGCCAGTGCGCTTGCTTTGGGCTTGGCAGCGTTGTGGCTGTTGGCCATCGTTCGTGGCGACCTGTTGGAATCCTGGCGTTTCAGAATTCCTCCGGATGCGTCCAATCGTTTTCTCCTCAACGTGCAGGCCGATCAGGTGGAAGGGGTGCGTGCCTCGTTTGTCGAGGCGGGGTTCGACGAGCCGCGTTTCTGGCCCATGGTGGGGGGCGCCCGCTTGGTTGCGATCGATGCAGTGCCGGTGAGCGACGAGTCTTTCACGGACGCGCGCGCGCAGCGGTTGATGCGGCGAGAGTTCAACTTGAGCCATGGGCTGACCTTGCCCGAAGACAACCGCGTGGTGGCCGGGCGCTGGCACGGTGAGCCCGGCGCGCCGGAGAACGCACTTTCGGTCGAGGAGAGTCTGGCTCAGACCTTCGGCCTGCAGTTGGGGAGCCGCTTGCGTTTCGTCATCGACCTGCAGGAGGTCGAGGGCGTCGTAACCAGCATCCGGCGACTGCGTTGGGAGTCGATGAACGTCAATTTTTTCATCATTACCCATCCGTCTCTGCTTGAATCATTCCCTGCCTCTTGGCTGACGAGCTACCGCTTGCCGCCAGGCCGGGAAGCGTTCGAGCGGACTTTGCTCGAGCGTTTTCCCAACGTCACCGTGATCGACGTCGGTCGCATCCGCGAGCAGTTCGAACGCATGAGCGACCAGGTGACTGCGCTGTTGCAGGCGGTATTTTCTTTCACCTTGGGGACGGGTGCGCTGGTGTTGGCGGTAGGCTGGATGCTGGGACAGGAGGAGCGGCTCCAGCGTGTGGCCATCCTGCGGGCGTTGGGGGCGCGGCGCCGACAGATCCTTGCCACGCTCGCGCTCGAGTTCGCCACGCTCGGTGCCGTGGGGGCGCTGGTTTCGGTCGTTTTGAGCGCGGGGGTAGGTCTGTGGCTCGCGGCTTCGGTCTTCCGCCTGGAAGTGGCGCTCAGCTGGGGGGGGCTCGCCGCAGCGGGGGGGCTTGCCGTACTTGGGGTGGTCGCCGTAGGAATGGCCACCGTGCAGCCACTGCTGCGTCGCCCGCCCCTCGAGGCTCTGCGCGCGAGCGTCGTATAATCGCGGCTATCGTTCGATCTCGAGGTGGCCGTGGAGTACTTGTCGACGCGTGGGCAGGCGCCCGTACTGAAGTTTTCCGACATCTTGCTGGAAGGGCTCGCCGCCGACGGCGGGCTCTACGTGCCGGCGCAGTATCCCCACATCGCTTCCGCGGAGCTCGCGCGCCTGTCGCGCCTGCCTTATGGGGAACTCGCCTGGGAGCTGCTGCGTCGCTACATCGACGATATCGCCGAGGACGAGCTCGCCCGCTTGGTGGTGCGCACCTACACCGCAACGCGCTACCCCTTCGCCCGTCATCCGGCGCGCGCCGCGCGCATCACGCCGCTCACCTGGCTGGAAGAGGGGCGTTTCGGGCTTCTCGAGCTCTCCAATGGCCCCACGCTCGCCTTCAAGGACATGGCCCTGCAGCTGCTGGGCGAGCTCTTCGAGCATGTGCTCGAGCGCCGCGATGAGCGCTTGAACATCCTTGGCGCTACCTCGGGCGATACCGGCTCGGCCGCCGAATACGCCATGCGTGGGCGCGAGCGCGTGCAGGTCTTCATGCTCTCGCCGGCCGGGCGCATGAGTCCGTTCCAGCGCGCGCAGATGTATTCGCTGCAGGAACCGAACATCCACAACCTCGCCGTCGAGGGGACCTTCGACGATGCCCAGGACATCGTCAAGGCGGTGAGCCAGGATGCCGATTTCAAGCGCCGTCACCGCATCGGCGCGGTCAATTCGATCAACTGGGCGCGCATCGCCGCGCAGGTGGTCTATTACTTCGCCGGTTACTTCCAGGCGGTCGATCGTGTGGGCGAGCCGGTGGCTTTCGCCGTGCCCAGCGGCAACTTCGGCAACATCCTCGCCGGGCACATCGCCCGCCAGATGGGGCTACCCATCGGGCGCCTGATTTTGGCTACCAACGAGAACGACGTGCTCGACGAGTTCTTCCGCACCGGCGTCTATCGCCCGCGCGCATCACGCGAGACGTTTGCCACGTCCAGCCCGTCGATGGACATCTCCAAGGCATCGAACTTCGAGCGCTTCGTTTTCGATCTGGTGGGGCGCGACGCCGAGGCGCTGCGCCGGCTGTGGCAGGCGCTGGAGACGCAAGGCCACTTCGATCTCGAGGCTACGCCGTATTGGGCGCGGCTGCCGGAATTCGGCTTCGTCTCCGGTCGCAGCACGCACGCCGACCGGCTCGCGGCCATCCGCGACGTCTGGACGCGCCACCAAGTGCTCATCGATCCGCACACGGCCGACGCGGTGACGGTGGCGCGGCGTGCCGGCATCGAGGACATGCCGGTGGTCGTGCTCGAGACGGCTCAGGCGGCGAAGTTTGCCGAGGCGCTACGCGAGGCGGTGGGATTCGAGCCGCCGCGCCCGGCCGAGCTCGCCGATCTGGAGCAGCGGCCGCAGCGCGTCACGCGCTTGCCGGCCGATGTGCAACAGGTGAAGGACTACGTCGCGGCGCATGCCTGAGCAGCAGATTGGTTCACCGGCTCCGAGCGACCCAGTCCCGTTCCCGGTTGCCTTCGTCATGCCAGCGACGCAATGGCGCGTAGGTGGAACATGTAGTGTCGTGGTGAGCGGCCGGTAAAGGAATGGCGGCGACGGCGTGACTTCCCCGCCCGACACGGAGAGGTTGCACCTTTGCTTCTACGTACCCCAAAGGGAAGATAGCGGTGCCGCCCAGAGCCCGTCCCCGAGAGGCATCGTCTCGCTGCCATCGTACAGCAATACGCCCATCTTGAATTGGCTGCCTGCGAGGCTCGCCAGCTTCTTCAGCCCTCGCAGATCGTTTTCCTTGACGGTGGCAGCCGCTTTGACCTCGACACCTACCAGCTGGCCGGCAGCGTTCTCGATCACGATATCGACCTCGAATTTGTCTGCGTCCCGGTAGTACATCAGTCGATAGTCGCCATCTGCCGTGGTGGTATGCTTGCGCAATTCTCCAAAAACGAAGGTCTCCAGCACGCTGCCAAACCTCGTACGATCGCGATGCACTTCCTCGGCGGTCAGATCCAGCAACGCCGCCAGCAAGCCGGAATCGACGAACTGCAGCTTGGGCGTCTTCACCACGCGGTTCAGACGGTTGCGTGCCCAGACATCGATGCGCTCGAGCAGGTACATCTGCTCGAATATGCCGACGTAACGTGCTGCAGTCTTGCCGTCCAGGCCGACTTGGCCGCCGAGGTGGGTGTAATTGCACATCTGACCTGCCGTCTGTGCCAGGGCACGCAGGAATCGCGGCAGATGGTCTAGTTTCTCGATGTTTGCCACATCACGGACGTCGCGCTGGATGATCGCGTCGATGTACTGACGCGCCCACGCCACACGACGCCTGGGCGAGGTGCGAGAAAGTGCTTCCGGGTAGCCGCCGCGCAGCACGCGCTCGATCAGGTCATTGCCCAATGCAGGCCGATCTGTTTGGAGTATTCGGCCGGCGAAGGCGCTGTCGATCCAGTTCGCCGAGCGCAGCTCGATTTCGCTCTGCGACAAAGGCAGCAACGATAGGGTTTCCATCCGACCAGCGAGTGAGTCGGCGACGGTTGGCAATGCCATCAAGTTGGCCGATCCGGTGAGCAGGAAACGGCCTGGACGCCGGTCCTCGTCCACGCTCTTCTTGATGGCCAAGAGCAACTGGGGTGCCCGCTGGATTTCATCGATCACCGCGCGATCCAGGCTGCGGATCATCCCGACCGGATCTTCTCGCGCCGACAGCGAGGTCAGCGCATCATCCAGGGTCAGGTAGAGCAATCCCTGTTGCTCTGCGATGTGCCGCACCAGCGTCGTCTTGCCGGCTTGACGAGGACCGGCCAACAGCACGACTGGCGTATCTAGCAGGGCCTCAGCGATGCGCGGTTCGATCCGACGCGGGAAAATGGCCGACATGTTCATGCGACCATGTTATCGTAAATCTCGGAATCAAGCAACGTAAATTCCGGAAAACGTCATCGTAAATATCGGAATTTATGAGCGTGAATCACGGAACGGTTCCATGTCTCTCCGAGGTTTCCATGCCGTGTGGGCGAGAGGATGTCAGAATTTCCGTGTGTGGCGAGCGTAGAAGATGCCTCGAAAAACCTTCTCCTCGCCCTTCGGTGAATCGGTCGGAATTCCGCACTCAGGCTTCGAGCAGGCGCAGCGACAGATCCACGGCCCGTACGTCCTTGGTGAGCTTGCCTATCGAGATGCGGTCGACGCCCGTCTCGGCGATCGCCCGCACCTGGTCGAGGTCGACGCCGCCGGAGACTTCGAGCTCGGCGCGGCCGGCGTTGATCCACACGGCCTCCTTCATCTGCTCGAGCGTCATGTTGTCGAGCAGGATCATCTGCGCCCCGGCTTCCAGTGCTTCGGCGAGTTCGTCGAGCGTCTCCACCTCCACCTGGATGAAGGCGTGCGCCGCCTCCATCGCTTGGGCCCGCGCGAGCGCCTGGCGGATGCCGCCGGCGGCGATGATGTGGTTCTCCTTGATGAGGATGCCGTCGTAGAGCCCCAGCCGGTGGTTGGTGCCGCCGCCCACGTGCACGGCGTATTTCTGCGCCAGACGCAAGCCCGGCACCGTCTTGCGCGTGTCGACGATGCGGGCCCGCGTGCCTTCGACCGCGCGCACGTAGGCGCGCGTGGTGGTGGCCGTACCGGAGAGCAGTTGCAGGAAGTTGAGCGCCGTGCGCTCGGTGGTGAGCAGCGCCCGGGCGTTCGCTTCCACTTCGCACAGCGTCTGCTCGGGCGCGACTTCCGCTCCTTCGGCAGCGTGCCAAGTGAAACTTGCCGAAGGGTCGAGCACGCGCAGTGTCGCCTCGAACCAGGGTTGGCCGCATAGGACTGCCGCTTCCCGGCTGATGACGCGGGCGCGCACACGCGCTTCGGCTTCGATCAGGCGAGCGGTGAGATCGCCCGTACCGACGTCCTCGGCGAGCGCCTGGGCGACGTTGCGCTGGACTTCGATGCGCAGGGCTTCGGTGAAGAGCATGATGACGACCTCGTAGGGTGGCGTGGACTGGGGCTATGGTAGCATCGCTGACCATGAAAGCCGAAACCGGATTCCTGGAGGTCGACGGGGAAGTCGTGGAGGTGCGGCGCAAGCCCATCCGCCACTGGCATCTTCGCGTCGTGCCGCCCGACGGACGTTTGCGCGTGTCCATCCCCTTGCATGCCGACGGGGAGGCGGTATCGGCCTGGATACGTGAGAAATCTTCCTGGGTGCAAAAACAGCGATCGCACTTGCGCCGAGCGTCGGCAGACCGGGCTTGGCTCTTCGGCGTACCCTATCCCCTGAGGATCGTTTCGGGCGGATCCGATGATGCGGCGGTTCTTTTCAGCGAACGGGAGGGTATCCTGGTGCGGGGCGTCGGGAACCGGGAGAGCGCATGGAAGCTTTTGCGTGCCTGGCAAGGGGAACGGCTCGCAAGGTTTCTGGAATCGTTGGTGCCTCAGTGGCAAGAGCGGATGCAGGCTCCTTCCATTCGGTGGCGCATCCGTCCCTGTAAAACCATCTGGGGGAGTTGTACTCGGGCCAAGGGACGCTTGACGTTCAACCTCTATCTGGCCGAGCGCTCGTCCGAGCTCATCGAATACGTGGTCGTCCATGAGCTCGCCCATCTGTTCCATGCGCACCACGGCCCGGCGTTCTGGGCCCTGGTGGCGCGCTACCTGCCGGATTGGCAACAGCGGCGCAGCGCGCTCAGACGGCCCCTGGGCTGAATCTTCGGCCGGTCAGCCTTGACCCTGCTGATCGACGATGGGCACGAGCAAAATCTCCACACGGCGGTTCTTGGCCCGACCCTCGGGGGTGCGGTTGTCGGCGATGGGTCGGGTAGCGCCGAATCCCACGGTCTGGATGCGATTGGTCGGCACGCCGCGCTGGATGAGGTAGCTCGCCACCGCCTGGGCGCGGTTCTCCGACAGCGTCTGGTTGAATGCCGCCGAGCCGGTGGAGTCGGTGTGCCCTTCGATGCGCACGATGGTGTTCGGATACTGCTGCAGGCTCTGGGCGAGCTGGTCGAGCACGCCCATGAACTGCGGCTGCAGGGTGGCGCTACCCGTTTGGAACGTGATGGCCTCGGGGGCTTGCAGGCGGATCGTATCGCCCTGACGCTGGATTTCGACGCCGGTGCTGGCCATTTGGCGGCGCAGCTCCGCTTCCTGCTGGTCCATTTGTCGGCCGATGAGGCCGCCTACGGTGGCGCCCACCGCGGCGCCGATGAGCGTGCCACCGGTTTTGGCATTGTCGCTGGCAACGACTCTACCGAGTACGCCGCCTGCTACGGCGCCGATGGTGGCGCCGGTGGCGGTCTTCGCATGCTCGCCGCGGTAGGGGTTCTCGGCACAAGCCGTGAGCAGCACGGTGGCGCCGAGCAGGAGAAGGGGAAATCTCGTCTCGTTCATGGCAGTTCGTCCCGTTGGGATCGTTTCATCGCGCCTCATTATGGCATCTCGACGGCAGTTCGGGGTAACGAAGGCTTTCGCCGTTTCGGTGGGTAGAGATTGCAGAAACGTAACTCCTCGCCGTAGGGGAAGAAATCCTCCACCAACCCGGCGCGGATGCGTCGTTGTACTTCCTGCCAGAATTGGGGCGTGAGCAGGTCACGGTGGTATTTGAGGAAGGCTTTGCGGATGCGCGGATCGCCCAGGAGGAAGGTGGCGAACTCTTCGGGAAAGACGTCGAGCGGCCCGGCGCTGTACCAGGCTTCGCTCGAGAACTCCATCTCGGGATGAGGCGCCGGCGGGATGGCGCGGAAATTGACGTCGGTCATGTACTCGATCTCGTCGTAGTCGTAGAACACGACGCGACCATAGCGGGTGATGCCGAAGTTCTTCCATAGCATGTCGCCGGGGAAGATGTTGGCGATGGCCATCTCGCGGATTGCATTGCCGTATTCGCGCACCGCATGTTCGAGCGTCTCCTCGTCGGCATTTTCCAGGTGCAGATTGAGCGGTGTCATGCGCCGTTCGATGTAAAGATGTTTGATGACGATCTGGTCGCCCTCGATCTCGAAGGAGGAGGAGGCCACCGTACGCAGCTCTTCGAGCAGCTCCGGCGAGAAACGGGCCAACGGCAGGGCCACCTGGGAGAATTCCAGAGTGTCGGCCATGCGCCCGACCCGGTCGACGCGCTTGACCATGAGATATTTCTGCCGCACCGTTTCGCGGTCGATGTTCTTGCTGCTGCCGAAGACGTCCTTGATGATCTTGAAGACGTAAGGGAAAGAGGGTAGGGTGAAGACGAGCATCACCATCCCCTTGATGCCGGGGGCGATGATGAAGTGGTCGTTCGAGTGGCGCAGATGGGCGATGAGATCGCGGAAGAACATCGTCTTACCCTGCTTGCCCAGCCCCAGCATGGTGTAGAGCTCGGAGCGCGGTTTGTTGGGCATGATGGAACGCAGGAAATTGACATAGCCCGAAGGCACTTCCATGTCGACGAGGAAGTAGGCGCGCGACAGCGAAAAGAGCACCGAGATGCGCCAGGCTTCGAGCAGGATGGCGTCGACCACCAGCATGCCCGATTTGCCGTGGCGCACGGCCACCGCGAAGGGGTATTCCTGGTGCCCATTGATCGCTTTGCCGATGACGTAGGCGGTCTTGTTGCGGTAGAAAGCAGAGTAGAGCACCTGGATTTGCGCGTTAACCTCCGGGGCCGGCCAGCGTCCGCCCAGATGGCGCTTGACGGTGCGCAGGATATGGACGACGTCGCGGTCCAGATGCTCGAAAGGCCGTTGCCAGTCGAAATCTTCGAGGATGCGCCGGATGGTGCGTCGCAGCCCCTCTTCCTTGGGATAGTAACTGGTATAGACGGGCGGGTAGGATTCGATGTATTCAGTGGAGATCGCCGGGCGGGCGAAAATGTATTGATTGTTGAAGTAGCTGCGATGCAGGATTTTCGTCGTCACCGAATTGAAGAAGGTCTCGGCGAGTTCCGGTTGCTTGTGTTCGAGCAAATGGCCGATGTAGTGCAGCTTCACTTGCTGCCAGATCGCATCGTCGAGGTTGGCGATGTCGAACTCGCGGCGCAGGCGCTCGACGGTCTCCTCGACGCGCCGGTCGTAGAATTCCACGCGCTCTCGTACCGCTTCGAGCAACTTGGACCAGTCTCCGGCTTCGAACAGTTCTTTTGCTCGTCCCGAGGTGGCGCGGAAGATTCGATAATGACGATCAAACCCCTCGATCATCATCTGGGCCATGGTCTCGGCGATACGTTCGGGCGGCAGAGGGTACTGCATCGCGTCTACTCCTCGTCTTGGAAGGACGACAACGGGGTGTCTCGAAAAATCGCCGCGAGCCTTCATTGGGCAGGGCAGCGTGAGTGCGTGGGATGCGATCCCGGTCGAATCGACGCACGGGCATCCGGCCATCACACCCTGCCATGTGGCCGCGCGGGTCGTTGTTCGAAGTGTTCGATGATACCTTGCGGCTGAGGTGGCTGGGGGCGGCGTTCTTTCGGATCGTGGAATTTTATTGGATAATACGAAACGGTGGCGCCCTGGGGCGCTGGAAGATGCGGGGCGGAGGCTGCGGGTGAGCTGTGGCCGTCGCATGCCGCGATGATGACATCAGGGAGAATGACCGTGAGCGAATCCAAGATCGAGGTACCTGCGGGTGGCCAGAAAATCGTATTGGGGCAGCCCATCCCCGACAATCCCATCGTGCCTTACATCGAAGGCGATGGCATCGGGATCGACATTACGCCGGTGATGATCAAGGTCATCGACGCGGCCGTCGAGAAAGCCTATGGCGGCAAGCGCAAGATCCACTGGATGGAAGTCTACGCCGGCGAGAAAGCCACGCGCGTCTATGGGCCCGACCAGTGGTTGCCGGAAGAAACGCTCGCGGCGCTCAAGGAATTCGCCGTTTCCATCAAGGGGCCGATGACCACGCCGGTGGGCGGCGGCATCCGCTCGCTCAACGTGGCGCTGCGCCAGGAGATGGATCTCTATCAATGCATCCGTCCGGTGCGCTACTTCAACGGCGTGCCTTCGCCGGTCAAGCGTCCCGAGCTCGTCGACATGGTGATCTTCCGTGAGAATACGGAGGACATCTACGCCGGCATCGAATGGCCGGCCCAGTCCGACGGTGCGCGCAAGGTGATCGACTTCCTGCAGAACGAAATGGGCGTGAAGAAAATCCGTTTCCCCGAAACCTCGGGAATCGGGATCAAGCCCGTGTCGATCGAGGGCACCACACGCCTGGTGCGTGCGGCGATCCAGTACGCCATCGACAACGACCGCAAGTCGGTGACCCTCGTGCACAAGGGCAACATCATGAAGTTCACCGAAGGGCTCTTCCGTGACGTGGGCTACCGCGTGGCGCAGGAGCAATTCGGCGCCCAGCCGATCGACGGCGGCCCATGGTGCAAGTTCACCAACCCGAAAACGGGCCGCGAGATCGTGGTCAAGGACGCGATCGCCGACGCCTTCCTGCAGCAGATCCTGCTGCGTCCGGCCGAATACGACGTGATCGCCACGCTCAATCTCAACGGCGACTACATTTCGGACGCGCTGGCGGCGCAGGTGGGCGGCATCGGCATCGCCCCGGGGGCGAACGTCGGCGACCTGTACGCCGTGTTCGAAGCCACGCACGGCACGGCGCCGAAGTACGCCGGCCTCGACAAGGTGAACCCCGGCTCGCTCATCCTCTCGGCCGAAATGATGCTGCGCTTCTTCGACTGGAAAGAAGCGGCG
Source organism: Tepidiphilus sp. (assembly GCA_028684345.1). GTDB lineage: Bacteria > Pseudomonadota > Gammaproteobacteria > Burkholderiales > Rhodocyclaceae > Tepidiphilus. The sequence goes on from JAQUGB010000007.1 coordinate 19,511, forward strand.
GATCTGGTCATCAAGGCGATGGAGCGTACCATCCAAGACAAGATCGTCACCTACGACTTCGCCCGGCTCATGGAAGGAGCCACCGAAGTGAGCTGTTCCGGCTTCGGCGAGGCGATGATCGAACGCATGTGATCCTGGCTTCGTGCGCAGCGCAGAAAAAAACCCGCCGCAAGGCGGGTTTTTTCTTCTGTAAGTTTTATGTAAGCGGATATTTATACGATTGATAGGGTCGGGGTGGCATCGATGCCCGGGCTCGACACTCTTTTGCTACCGAAGAGGATGAAGGAGATGGAAAATGAATAAATCGCCGCAAGCTTACTGGTCGGCGACCCTGCGATTGATCTCGATCGTCCTGGTCGTCTGGTTCATCGTGTCTTACCTCGCGGGAATCATCCTTGCGCCCGCGCTCAACTCGATCCAGCTCGGCGGCTATCCGCTCGGGTTCTGGTTCGCCCATCAAGGATCGATGTATGTCTTCGTCGCATTGATCTTCTACTACGCCTACGCGATGAACAAGATTGATCGCGAATTCGATGTGCACGAAGAATAAGGAGCGACGATCATGTCCGTGCAAGCTTGGATTTACTTGATGGTGGGACTGTCGTTCTCGCTGTACATCGGCATTGCGATCTGGAGCCGGGCGGGATCGACGGCGGAATACTACGTGGCCGGCGGCCAGGTCAATCCCGTGATGAACGGCATGGCCACCGCCGCCGACTGGATGAGCGCCGCTTCCTTCATCTCCATGGCTGGCATCATTTCGACCATGGGCTACGGCGGGGCGCTGTTTCTCATGGGCTGGACCGGCGGCTACGTCTTGCTGGCGATGCTGCTCGCGCCTTATCTGCGCAAGTTCGGCAAATTTACGGTGCCGCAGTTCATCGGTGACCGGTTTTATTCGAAGAGCGCAGCGGTGGTGGCGGTGATCTGCCTGCTGGTGGCCTCGATCACCTACATCATCGGCCAGATGACCGGCGTGGGTGTGGCTTTTTCGCGCTTCCTCAACGTGTCGAACGAAGTCGGTATCTACATCGGGATGGCGATCGTTTTCCTGTACGCCGTGTTCGGCGGCATGAAAGGCATCACCTACACCCAGGTGGCCCAGTATGTCGTGCTGATCATCGCCTACACGGTCCCGGCGATCTTCATCTCGCTGATGCTCACCGGCAATCCGATCCCGCAGCTCGGGCTCGGGTCCAAGCTCCCTGGCAGTGATCTGTATTTGCTCGAGCGGCTCGATCAGATCGTCACCGACCTCGGCTTTGGCAAGTACACCACCTCGGTGCCCGGCAGCTACCTCAACATGTTCATGTATACGCTGTCGCTGATGATCGGCACGGCCGGTCTGCCGCACGTGATCATGCGCTTCTTCACGGTGCCGAAAGTGCGTGACGCGCGCATGTCCGCGGGTTGGGCGCTGGTGTTCATCGCCATTCTCTACACCACGGCCCCGGCGGTGGCGGCGATGGCGCGCTACAACCTCCTGTCCACCGTCTACCCGGCCGCGCTGGAGAACAAGCCGCTGGTGGCTCCGGATCAGGGCATTCGCTACGACGAGCGCCCCGACTGGTTCAAGCGCTGGGAGCAGACGGGTCTGCTGAAATTCTCGGACAAGAACGGGGACGGGCGCATCCAGCACTACAACGACAAGAACCCCGCGCTTCAGGAGAAAGCCGAGCAGGTGGGCTGGAAAGGCAACGAGCTCAACGTCAATGCCGACATCATCGTCATGGCCAACCCGGAGATCGCCATGCTGCCTGGCTGGGTGATCGGTCTGGTGGCGGCAGGGGCGCTCGCAGCGGCGCTGTCGACCGCGGCGGGCTTGCTGCTGGCGATCTCTTCGGCGATCTCGCACGATCTGGTCAAGGGCGTGTTCAAGCCGGATCTCGACGAGAAAGGCGAACTGCTCGCCGGACGAACCGCGATGGTGGCGGCCATCCTCGTAGCGGGGTATCTCGGGCTCAATCCTCCGGGCTTTGCGGCCGGGACCGTGGCTCTTGCCTTCGGGATTGCGGCATCCTCGCTCTTCCCCGCGATCATGATGGGTATTTTCTCCAAGAAGATGAACAAGGAAGGGGCGATCGCCGGCATGCTCGTCGGTCTGTTCGTCACCCTCTTCTACGTGTTCGCGCACAAAGGCATCTTCTTCATCAAGGGGACCGAATACCTCGGGTTGATCGGTGGGGCGAACAGCTTCTTCGGGATTACGCCGGAAGCCTTCGGTTCGGTCGGAGCCATCGTGAACTTCATCGTCGCTTTCATCGTCGATAAATTCACCAAAGAGCCTCCGGCGCATATCCAGGAGCTGGTCGAGAACGTCCGCGTCCCTCGCGGGTCCCAGGTGATCAAGGGCGCCCACTGAGTGCAAGGGTCTTGACCCAAACCCGCCGGCCCGATCTAGGGCCGGCGGTCTTGCTTGAAGGAGGATCCCATGGCGGACGTCCACGTCGTCGTGAGTTTGGTGCTGAATTGGGTATTGTTTTTGTCGCTGTTCCCGCTTTCTTTCATTTGGTTGAGGCGGGCGTTTCGTATCCTGTTTCTCAAGGATTTTTCCGAAGTCGCCTTGCGGCGTGGTGAGCCGCCGCCCAATCCGGAGAAGTATGCGCCTTATACGGCCGTGATCAACCTCGTGGCCGGAGGCATTCTGGTTTATGTCATCTTCGGGGTCATTGCCGTGGGCATGCCTTTCGGCACCTGGACGGCGATCGCGGGTACCACCCTCTGGATGAAACTCTTCTTCGATTTTGCCTTGGCGCGACAGGCGCACTGGCAGGTCAAACCGCGTAAGGGTGGGCAGGAGCGCAACCCATCACAGACGGTATAGTCTCTGCACGCTTTTGGTATCAGCCGTCATCCCGTTCGCCCCAGTGGCGAACTCGCCGTTCCCATCGGTTGGTGAGTAGTGCATAGACGGTGGCGATCGCGGTGAACAGTATCAAGGATACCGTCGAGAGCAGGAGAAAGCCGAGCGGGACCCCGCCGATGAGGAGCGTGTTGAGCTCCTCGGCATACCACACTACGCCGAGATTGAAGGCGAGCCACAGGGCGAGTAGCGCCAGCGTGAGCCGACGGGTACGCTGCCAGTACCATCGAGCCGCATTTTGGCGGTCGTCGTGCTCGGGTGCATTCATTGGGCTTTCAGCCGCACACTACGACGGACGTGATACACGGTGGCCAAGGGCGCGATCAGGCCAATGGCGATCACGGCCGTGAGCAGCATTCCCAGTTGGGAATAATCGGCCGGCACGAGGATGGTGCCGTCGGGGGCGCGTACTTCCCGCGTGACCACGAAAAGGGTGTTGAGATACTTCGTTCCGAGTTCGGACGCCGAGAGCGCCAGATTGGTGAACGAGGCCATCACGGCGAAGAAGGTCGCCTTGAGATGCTGGGGGGCCGAGTGCGCGATCCAGGCGAGCATGGGAACCATCGATACCTGCCCCAAAGGAGATTCCACGGCGGTGTTGACGATGGCGATGAAACGGGCATCGATCACGCCGTTGGTCATCCGGCTCGTCCATTCGTGCAGGCCGTGGTACATCCCCAGATAGGGCAAGGAAAGCAGGGCGCCGATTACCGACAGGATCACCACGATGTCGAGGATGGAGCGCTCGGCCATGAAGCGGCGGAAAATGAAAAGTCCGGCCAAAGTGAGCACCGAGCCGATGAGCGAGAGCTTGGCGAGAAAGGACTGATCGAAGGCGAGCTCGTCGATCATCCACCAGGTGAGTCCGGGGCCGGCGGTGGGCGTGGCGCGAAAGACGAAGATTACGAGCGCAGTGCCGGCGAGCGTTCGCCGTGCGTTGGGGCTGAGTTCGCCCATGAGGCGGCGCATGAGGAAGAGGATCACGGCCAACGAGCCGACGAAAATCACTTCCTGATTGCCGGGAAAATCGAGCAACCCCATCGAGAGGGTGAATACGACGAAGATGAGGCTGCCCCACAGGAGCGGCCAGTTGGGCGCAGGGGCTTGCGTACCGAACTCCGGCCATAAGACCGGATCGAGCCCTAGTCGGGCATGACGGCGCCGCTCGAGCCGGCGCAGCAGCGAAGCCAGCATGACGCCGGAGACGGACACGAGGGGGATCAGGAGCGCCAACTCGTAGATACGGGCATAAAGGGGGGCTTTTTCCTCGATCGACAGCGTCTCGGTACCGGAGAAGACCAGCACGTTGGCGAGCGACACCAACACGCCGCCGCCGAGGATGGCGATGCGCCCCAGCGTCTGCAGCGTGGTGTGCATGAGCTTGACTTGCGTTTCGGGTAGCGGCTCGCCGTTCTCGTCGTGTGTGGGGACGGCTTCGACCGTCATGGCGTCGGCCACCACGTCTTGCAGGACGTACCCGAGAGGGGCGAGCAACACCGAGAGAACGTACCAGTAGGAGACGGGCCACAGCGCTGCCATCGCGTCGCGTTGGCTCGTGAGGCCAATCATGATGAGCATGCTCGCGGCGATCAGGGCGGCGCCCAGCCAGACGAAGAGCGCCTTGCGGTGCCAGAAGAGATCGACGAGGTGTCCCAGGGGCATTTTCAGCGCCCACGGAATCCCTGCCCAGAAACCGAGCGCGGCGAGAAAAGCCGCCGAGAGATCGAGGTATTCCTTGACGAAAAACGTACCGGCAATGCCGGTGAGCCCCGAGATGCCCGCCGCGAGGTAGACCATGAGCGGCGGGAGGAAGCTCCAGCGCCATTCGCGGGCGAGCTCGATGACGTCGTCTTTCCACCAGCGGCGCAGGGCAAGAATCAGGCGCAGGACGGGACGGGGCGTCATGCCGTATCATCCTTTGGCGCGATGAAGCCGTGCCGCCCCGCGGGTCGCAGGGCGGCCGCGGTCGGTGCGAGGCTTCCCGGGGAAGAGACGCACCGCGGCGAGGTTCAGGGGAGCTCTTCGTAGAGCGGCAGTGTGAGGAATTCGGGGAATTCCTCGGTGAGCGCCATCTTCTCGAAGATCTTCGCCGCTTTGTCGTAGTTGGCGGTGTCTTCGCCCTGCGCGGTGACTTCCGCCTTGACTTTGGCGAGCTCCTCGGGGATGAGCGAGCGCACCAGCTCCACCGTGACCTTGCGGCCGTCTTCCAGCACGCCTTTGGGGCTGTAGATCCACTGCCAGACCTGGGCGCGGGCGATCTCGGCGGTGGCGGCGTCTTCCATCAGGTTGTGGATCGCCACCGCGCCGTTGCCGCCCAGCCAAGAGCCAAGATAATGGATGGCCACGTTGATGTTGTTGCGCAGCCCCCCCTCGGTGATGGGTTTCTCCGGCTGGAAATTGAGGAAGTCGCGCGCGGTGAAGGTCTCGTCGCGCTGCTTGTCCCACTGGTTTGGCCGATCGCCCAGCACGGCCTTGAATTCCTCCATGGCCACTTCGACCAGGCCCGGGTGGGCCACCCAGCCGCCGTCGAAGCCGTCGTTGGCGTCGCGCCGCTTGTCGTGGCGCACGCCGGCCAGCGCCCGTTCGTTCGCTTCCGGGTCGTTCTTGATCGGGATGAGCGCGCTCATCCCGCCGATGGCCGGTGTTCCGCGTTTGTGGCAGGCCTTGACGAGCGCGAGCGCATAGGAGCGCATGAAGGGGACTTCCATGGTGATGCGCGCGCGGTCGGCCAGGCAGAAGTCCTTGTCCTTGCGGAACTTCTTGATGCAGGAGAAGATGT
>JAQUGB010000108.1:0-2488 GCA_028684345.1 Tepidiphilus sp.
ACGGCTACATGGCCACTTGCCGCAAGACCGGCGTCAATGACGTACCGCTGCGCGACTGGCTGCACGAGAGCCAGCGTTCGATCCGCACGCCGAAGTACTGGATCCTCGATGAGCGCACCCGCATCGCTGGTTGCCACATGATCCGCGCCCTGGTCGAGGAGGTGATCGAGGAAGAGGGTTTGGAAGCCTTCGAGAAATTCTCCTATGAAGTGATCGAAGAGGGGCGGCGCGGTCTGCAGAACCGCATCAAGGCGATGACCATCCCCGGCAAGTACCGCACCGTGGCCTTCGTCGACGTACCGTATGCGCATCCCGACGTTCAGACCCCTTCCGAGTACGCCAAGATCGACACCATCATGCACTCGCCGTGCGAGATGACGGTGCGTGCCGACGGCTCGTGGAAACTCGACTTCGAGGGGGCGAGCCGCTGGGGCTGGCATAGCTACAACGCCAACCAGGTTGCCTTCACCAGCGGCATCTGGGTGATGATGACCCAGACCCTGGTGCCGACGCAGCGCATCAACGACGGCGCCTATTACGGCACCGAGTTCCGCTTGCCCAAGGGAACGTGGATGAACCCGGACGATCGGCGCACGGGCCACGCCTACGCCTGGCATTTCCTCGTCTCGGGCTGGAGCGCGCTGTGGCGGGCGCTGTCGCACGGCTACTTCAGCCGGGGCTATCTGGAGGAGGTCAATGCCGGCAACGCCAACACCGCCAACTGGCTGCAGGGCGGCGGCATCAATCAGGAAGGGGAGGTGCACGCGGTCAACAGCTTCGAGTCGGCCGCTTGCGGCACCGGCGCCTGCGCGATCAAGGACGGGCTCAACCACGCCGCGGCGATCTGGAACCCCGAAGGCGACATGGGCGACATCGAGATCTGGGAGATGGCCGAGCCGCTCCTCTATCTCGGGCGCAACGTCAAGGCCAACTCCGGCGGCTACGGCAAATACCGCGGTGGTTGCGGCTTCGAGACGCTGCGCATGGTCTGGAAGGCCAAGGACTGGACCATGTATTTCATGGGCAACGGCTACATGAACAGTGACTGGGGCCTCATGGGTGGCTACCCCTCGGCGACCGGCTACCGCTTCGAAGCGCACAAGACCGGCCTCAAGGAGCGGATCACGACCAACGACTCGCTGCCTCTGGGTGCCGACCTCAACCCCAGTGCTTATGCCTACGAAAAGCACATCGATGCCACCGCCCGCGTCAAACGCGACAAGCAGGCGATGACCACCGAGAAATGCTTCGAGGACTACGATCTCTACCTCAACTATCTGCGCGGTGGTCCTGGCTTCGGCGATCCGCTCGATCGCGACCCTGCGGCGATCGCCAACGATCTCAATCATGGGTTTTTGCTGCCGGAATATGCGCGCAAAGTCTATGGTGCGGTATTGCTGCAAAACGAAAAAGGCGTGTGGTCAGTCGACGCCGAGAAGACGAAGACCCGCCGCGCCGAGATCCGCAGGGAGCGCCTGCGCCGCGCCGTGCCGGTGAAAACGTGGATGCGAGACGAGCGCGAGCGCATCGTCACCAAGCACGCGAGCCTGCCGGTGCGCCACATGTACGCGACGAGCTTCGGACTGTCGAAGAAGTTCTACGCTGAATTCAAGAAATTCTGGGATCTCCCGGCCGATTGGGAACTCACCGAGGATGAACTAGGGGTGCCATCCTACGGTTCCCGTTACCGGATGGACCTCAGCAAGCTGCCCGACGTGCATCCGGTGGTCCTGGTGGAAGAATGAGGCGAGAGAAGGCGGAGGAATGAGCCCTCCGCCAACGAAACGAGGAGACGAATGATGGCAACGACTTACACGAAAGAGCAGATCGAGAAACTCATCGACGGCCGGCTGGACTGGGATACGACCTTCCGCATGCTGGCGATGCCCAAGGACCCGGAGCGCTTCGAACTCTACGTCGGGGTGCTGCAGGAGCGGCTCGGCTGGAAAGACAAGATCATCCTGCCTCTGGGGCCGCATCTCTACATCGTGCAGACCGCCGCCGACAAGCGCTGGGTGATCAAGTGCGACTGCGGCCATGAATTCTGCGACTACCGCCAGAACTGGAAGATGCACGCCGTCATCTACGTGCGCGACACGGAAGAGGCACTCACCGAGATCTATCCCAAGCTGATGGCGCCGGACCCGGCCTGGCAAGTGTATCGCGAGTACTACTGCCCCGAGTGCGGCACGCTGCACGACGTGGAGGCGCCTACGCCGTGGTATCCGGTGATCCATGACTTCGAGCCGGACATCGAGGCGTTCTATAAAGAATGGCTGGGGCTGCCGGTGCCGGAGCGGGCGGCCGCCTGAGATGCAAGGGAAAGGCGTGCGCGGTGCAATGCCGCGTGCGCCGACCCGAACAAGAAAGGGAGGGGGACGATGGCGATCGAACTGGCGACGGGAACCCCGTTCGCCCAGACTTGGCTGGCCGGTTTTCTTCAGCGCTACGGTTGCGCCGATCTCGGCGAGCTGCGCGAGGCTGCCGC
>JAQUGB010000108.1:2588-5983 GCA_028684345.1 Tepidiphilus sp.
CTTCTTGCCGCAAGCCCGCGGCACGAGGAACCTGCCGTTTTCCCCGCCGAGACGCCGTCGATGATCCTCTATACTTCGGGGACCACCGGCAGACCCAAGGGCGTTGTGCACACCCAGATCGGTTTCGCCCTCAAGGCGGCGCAGGATCTGGCCGTGGCCTTCGATCTCGAACCCCGCGATCGCATCCTCTGGGTCACCGACATGGGGTGGATGATGGGGCCGTGGCTCGTCTACGGCGGTTGGATGCGCGGTGCCACCATCGCCTTGTTCGAGGGGGTTCCGGATCATCCCGACCGCCGGCGATTGTGGTCGCTGGTCGAACGGCACCGCCTCACCCACCTCGGCTTCGCACCGACACTGGCGCGCCTGCTGATGGCTGCGGGGGACGATGCGCTACCCGCGCCGGGGATGCTCGAAACACTGCGGGTATTCGGCTCCACCGGCGAGCCCTGGAACGAGACGCCCTGGCGCTGGCTCTACGAGACGGTGGGGGAGAGGAGCCGTCCGATCATCAACTATTCCGGCGGCACCGAGATCGGCGGCGGCATTCTCTCCTGCTTCGTCGGCTTGCCGCAGAAACCCTGCGGTTTTGCCGGCCCCATACCGGGCATGGTCGCCGACGTGCTCGATGCCGATGGGCGCTCGCTGCTCGATCGGCCGGGGGAAGTCGGGGAATTGGTACTGCGCGCGCCTTGGCCGGGAATGACGAAGGGCTTCTGGCGCGACGACGAGCGCTATCTCGCGACCTACTGGTCACGTTTCCCGAACGTCTGGGTGCACGGCGATTGGGTGGCCGTAGACGCCGACGGGCACTGGTTCATCCAGGGTCGCAGCGACGATACGCTCAAGGTGGCGGGAAAGCGCGTCGGTCCGGCCGAATACGAATCGGCGCTCGTCGCCCATCCGGCGGTGGCCGAGGCGGTCGCGATCGGCGTGCCCGATCCCATCAAAGGAGAAGTGGCGGTGTGCTTCGTCACCTTGCGTCCTGCGGCGTCCTCGCGTCCCTGGACGGAACTCGAGGGGGAGCTGATCGCCCACGTGGCCGAAGTGCTGGGAAAAGCGCTCGCTCCCAAGCGCATCCATCGGGTACCCGCCTTGCCGAAGACGCGCAACGGCAAGATCCTGCGCCGCCTCGTGCGCGCCGCCTATCTCGACCAGCCTCTGGGGGATCTCAGTTCGCTCGAAGACGCCTCGGCGATCGAAGCGATCCGATCCTGCCGCAGCGCATCCTGACCAGTTTCCTCCCTTTTACCTATGGTCACCGTTGCTTTTACCGGAAAACGGTGTAAGCTTATGTTGACATAGGGAATTTTTGTGTTCACAAAAAGAGCGGAAAACGTCGTCGACGCCATTTCGCCGAACACATGAGGAGAGGGTAGAGATGGACGCTCGATTACCCGGGGATGCTTTTCCCGAGCCGGAAAAAGAGCGGGCGGTGATGACGGCGTGGGAGCGTTTCCTCGCCGGCGAGCGAGAGCCCGTGTTTTCACTGAGAGAACTGGTGGCCCGTTCCTGGGAAAGGAGTCAGCGCCTCGCCGTCGACCCGCGCCAGGCGGCCGCACCTCCACCGATCGCCGACTCTTCTTTGGAGGAGATCAAGGCGGGGTATCGCGACTTGTTGCAGGCGAGCGCACCGGTGATGGCCTGTGCTCGGGATTTCCTGCGCGAGACCGGTACCGTGATGTTGCTCACCGACCCCTCCTGCATGATCCTGACGATGGAGGGGGATGCCTCTACGCTCGATGCCGCGCAAACCATCCATCTTCAGCCGGGTGCCACCTGGGGCGAGGAGGTCTGCGGGACGAATGCCATCGGCACGGCTCTGGCGCTGGCGCAGCCGGTGCAGATCCACTCGGCGGAGCATTACTGCGCCGGAATCAAGCGCTGGAGCTGCGCGGCGACGGCGATCCGCCATCCGCACGACGGCGAGATCCTGGGCGTGCTCGACGTTTCCGGCCTGTCCCGTTCCTTCAGTCGCCAGAGCCTGGCCTTGGTGGTTACTGCGGCGCAGCGCATCGAGAGCCGCATCACGATGCAAGAGATGGAGCTGCGCTATCGCTTGCTCGAGGTGGCGCGATCCCGCAGCCGCAGTGATGGTCTGCTCGTCGTCGATCGACGGGGCTACCCCATCTGGGCAAGCGAAAACGCCCGGGCGGCGATCGAAGCCTTGGGGGGAATGATCGATTTTTCCCGTCCTTCCCGGCTCGTCGGTCCTATGAACCCGAAGCAGGATACGCCGGCCGTTCCATCGTGGCTGCGTCCGGAATGGCTGGAGGCGATCGTAGATCACGGTGAGCGTCTCGGAGCCGTGGTGCATTTGCCCTTGCCGCGGGTAGGCCGGGCGGCGCGCGGCGCCAGCGAGCGTCATTACGTTGCCAACGAGAGCGTGCCTCATGCCTTTGCCGGCATCGTCACCGCCGATCCGACGATGCAGGCTTTGATCTGCAAGACCGATCGCCTGGCTCGGGCGAAAGTTCCGATTCTCTTGTTGGGGGAGACGGGGGTCGGCAAGGAAGAATTCGCCCAGGGCATCCACCGCGCCGGTCCTCACGCCGGCGGCCCTTACGTCGCACTCAACTGTGGCGGCCTGTCGCGCGAGCTGCTCGCCAGTGAGCTCTTCGGCTATGCCGAAGGCGCGTTTACGGGGGCACGGCGTGGCGGCATGGCCGGCAAGATCGAGGCGGCCCACGGCGGTACGCTCTTCCTCGATGAGATCGGCGAGATGCCGCTCGATCTGCAGCCGCATTTGTTGCGGGTGCTCGAGCGCGGCGAAATTTACCGCCTCGGTGAAAACACGCCGCGCAAGGTGGATTTTCGCCTGGTCGCCGCCACGCACCGCGACCTGCGCCGCGAAGTGGAGGAAGGGCGTTTTCGCATGGACCTCTTCTACCGCATCGCCGTGACCACCGTCATGATTCCTCCCCTGCGCGAGCGCAAGGGGGACGTGGCGGTACTCGCGGCACATTTCGTCGCTCACTTTGCCGGCCGGCACGGCTTTCCCGCCAAACCCTTGAGTGATGAGGCGCTCGTCTGCTTGCAGCGATACGCTTGGCCGGGCAACGTCCGGGAATTGCGCAACGTCATCGAGAGCGCCTTGCTGATGAGCGAGGGGGATTCCATCGAGAGAGGGGATCTTCCGCCAGAGATCCTAGGCGAAGGCATGCCATCCGAGCAGGAAAACATCTTTATCAAAGAAGGGAATCACCCCTTGGACAGGACGATCACCCTCGTGGGGGCGGAGAAGAGCGCCATCATGCGAGCCATAGCAGTCCATGGCGGCAATCTGACGCGGGCGGCGGCCGATTTGAAGATCGCCAAAAGCACCTTGTACGAAAAGCTCAGACGTTATGGTCTTGATGGTATTGTCATAAAAAGGCGCGGCAAGGGTTGAACCG
>JAQUGB010000109.1 GCA_028684345.1 Tepidiphilus sp.
CAGAAGAGCTTGCCGCTCGTAGCGCTCGAACCCGGCCATCGGCTGGCGCAGGAATTCGCCGCCCTCTTCGAGGCGATCGAAGCGCGCACCGCCGGCTAGAGCCGCTCGAGCGGCGCCACCGACAGCAGCAGCCGCTTGACGCCTACTTCGGGGCCAAAGCGCACGCTCGCCTGCGCGTGCGCCCCGGCTCCTTCCACCGCCAGCACAACCCCTTCGCCAAACTTGGGATGGCGCACGCGCTCGCCGCTGCGCCAGCCGTTGCCGGCCGTCACGGACGCCGAGGCGGGCACGCGCGGCGGGGCTGCTTGCGGCGCTTGCTGCTCGCGACGCTTGGCGTTGAGCCACAGCAAGAGCTCGGCCGGGATCTCCGCGAGGAAACGCGAGGGCTGATGGTATTCGCTCTGCCCGTGCAGCATGCGGATGTCGGCCCATGAGAGATAGAGGCGTTGGCGCGCCCGGGTCACCGCCACGTACATCAAGCGCCGCTCTTCTTCCACCCCGCCGTCGGCGTAGAGGCTGTTCTGGTGCGGAAAGAGCCCTTCCTCCAGCCCGGTGAGGAAGACGACGTCGAACTCCAGCCCTTTGGAGGCGTGCACCGTCATCAGCTGCACCGCCTTCTGCCCCGCCTCGGCCTGCTGTTCGCCGGATTCGAGCGCGGCGTGCTGCAGGAAGAGGGCGAGCATCTCGTGCCCCTGCGCCTCGATCCCCTCGCTCGCCATCTGGGCGACGAAGTCGCTTGCCGCGCTCACCAGTTCGTCGAGGTTCTCCAGCCGGTCGCCCCCGTCGCGCTCGGCGGCGTAGTGCGTGCGCAGCCCCGAACCGCCGATCACCCGCTCGACGAGTTCCGGCAGTGGCACCTCGCGCGTCTGCTCGCGCAGACGTTCGATGAGTTGCAGGAATCCTTGCAAGGCCGCACCCGGCCGGCCGGCAAGGCGCGTGGCCGCCGCGCTGATGCCGGTCTGCCCGTCGCGCTGCGCCGCCAGAGCCTCCAGCGTGCGCGCCCCGATGCCGCGCGGCGGAAAATTCACCACCCGCAGGAAGGCCGTCTCGTCGTCGGGCAGCAAGAGCAGCCGCAGGTAGGCGAGCGCGTGCTTGATTTCGGCGCGGTCGAAGAAGCGCTGCCCACCATGAACTCGATAGGGAATGCCGGCCGCGAGCAGGGCATGCTCCAGCGCGCGCGACTGGGCGTTCGCCCGATAGAGCACGGCGATCTGCTCGGCCGAGACGCCCTCGCGCAGCAGATTGCCGATCTCCTCGGCCACGAAACGGGCCTCGGCGCCGTCGTCGGGGGCCTGAAACACGCGGATCGGCTCACCCTCGCCCGCCTCGGTCCACAGGTTCTTGCCCAGACGCTCGCGGTTGTGGGCGATGATGGCGTTGGCCGCCGCAAGGATGTTGCCGTGCGAGCGGTAGTTGCGCTCCAGGCGGATCACCGCCTGCACGCGGAATTCCTGCTCGAAGCGCATCAGGTTGCGCGCGAGCGCCCCGCGAAAGCCGTAGATCGACTGGTCGTCGTCGCCTACGCAAAAGAGGAAGGCCCCGGCTTCGCCCGTGACCGGATCGGCGGCGAAGCGCTGCAGCCAGCGGTATTGCAGCGCGTTCGTGTCCTGGAATTCGTCGACCAGCACGTGCCGGAAGCGCGCGCGGTAATGCGCCCGCAGCGCCTCGTCGCGCGCGAGCAGCTCGTCGCTGCGCAGGAGCAACTCGGCGAAATCCACCACCCCCTCGCGCTGGCACTGCGCCTCGTACTCCTGCCACAGCGGCAGAAACCGCTCGGCGCGGCGCGACTCGGCCGCCACCTTGTCTGGGCGCAGCCCCTGCTCCTTGTGCGCGTTGATGAAGGAAAGCAGCTCACGGGGCGGCGCCGTCTGCTCGGAGACATTGAGCCGCTTGAGCAGGCGCTTGATGGCCGAGAGCTGGTCGGCCGTATCCAGGATCTGGAACATCTGCGGCAAACCGGCCGCCTCGTGATGGATGCGCAGCAGGCGGTTCGCCAGCGCGTGGAAGGTCCCCACCCACATGCGGCGCAGGCTCGGGCGCAGCGCCTCGGGCAAGAGCCCTGACAGGCGCGAGGCCATTTCGCGCGCCGCCTTGTTGGTGAAGGTCACCGCCATGATCTCGTGCGGCCCCGCCTCACCCGTCTCCAGCAGCCAGGCGATACGGCTCGTGAGCACGCGCGTTTTTCCCGAGCCAGCACCGGCCAGGATGAGGGCGTGCTGCGGCGGCAGGGTCACCGCCGCGCGCTGTTCTGGATTGAGTCCCTGCAAGACCTCGTGCATCGTGCGTCCTCCGGCTCCGTGCCGGCGTTTTCTCCCGGCCCCGATTGTAACCTTCCTCGACGAAGGACGGCGGCAGGGAACTTTTGTTGCATCGCAACATCGAACGAGACGTCTCGTAAAAAAACCCGATTGAAATTTGGGCGGCCATGGATGCAAGACGTTGCGCGGGTGCAACAAAAAGTAAGTCGGACTTGCATTTCCCCGCCCGGATCACGATAATGCGAGCGTGTGTTGCGGCACAACATGCTGCGAAACGGAATCGCCGCCCACGAAGCGGCAAGGAACGAGCGATGAAAGCACCCAAACTCCTGCCCTGGTTTGCCAAGCAATATGGCCTGCCCGAAGAGCGCGCCCAGGCGCTGTGGGCTGAAGCCGTGCGCCGCGCCACGCTGGCCACCGGCTGGATCGGCTCCTCACTCTACTGGCAAACCGCCTGGAACGAATTCCATCGGCTCGCTGAAGCCGAATCGCATCGTCTGCACCCGATCACTTCCTGGTTGCGCCTACAGCATCGCCTGATGACCATGCCACTGCGCGCCGCCACCGACCTGCTGCGCGCCGGCGAGAAAATGCTCGAACGCAGCCGCGCCGCCTGACCGAATCTTGTCTCCCTCCCTCTCCATCTCTCGATGGAGTTCGCGCCCGCCCAGTGCGGGCGTTTTTTTGCGCCTTTCATTCGGCGAAAGCGGGGAAATCCCCCGGCCGCACCGACACGCCCACCCTCTCTCCCAAAAGCGGCACCTCGTGGGCCAAGGCGAACACTTCCTCGCCGGAATCCAGCCGCAGCGTAAGCCGGCACTGCGCCCCTCGGAACAGAACATCCACCACGCACGCCTGCACGGTGGCGACCGCTTCGAAGCGCACGTCCTCCGGACGCAGCAGCACCTCGACGCTCGCCCCCGGCTCGACACGGCCGTCCCCTGCGAAGCGCACCGGTAAACGGCCCAGAGCGGTTTCGACTCCCCCCCCCTCGGAAACCCGTCCGCGCAGGAAAACGCCTTCACCGACGAAGCTCGCGGCGTATCGGGTAGCCGGCGCACGATAAAGCGCCTCGGGGCTCCCCCATTGCTCGATACGCCCTTCGTGCATCAGGCCGACGGCGTCGGCCATGGCGAACGCCTCGTGCTGATCGTGCGTCACCACCAGCGCCGTCATGCCACGATCGCGCAGCAAGGCGCGCACCTCATGCGCCAAGCGCGCGCGTAATGCCTCGTCGAGGCTGGAAAAGGGTTCGTCGAGCAGCAGCAACGCCGGCTGCGGCGCCAAGGCCCGGGCAAGCGCCGCCCGCTGCCGCTGACCGCCCGAGAGCTGATGGGGCCAGGCATCGGCCAAGGTGCTCAAGCCCACCACGTCCAGCATCTCCGCCACTCGGTTCGCCCGCGCCCGTCGATCCAAGCCCCGCAGACCAAAGGCGACGTTCTGGGCGATGGTGAGGTGTGGAAATAGGGCGTGATCTTGGAAAACCATACCGATGCGCCGTCGCTCTGGCGGCACGACCAGTCCGGGTCGCGTCACGGTCTGCTCGTCGATGCGGATCTCGCCTCGCTGAGGGGCTTCGAACCCGGCCACGCAGCGCAGCACCGTCGTCTTGCCGCAGCCGCTCGCGCCGAGCAGGGCGCCGATCTCCCCGGGCGCCAGGGAGAGCGACAAGTCGCGTACCACGACATGCGCGCCGTAAGCATGATGCAAACCGAGGATTTCGAGCGCCTTGGACACCAATGCCGTTTCCTGGGATAAAAAATTATCGATTCTCATTATAATATGAGCACCTCGAAAAGTCGCCATGCAGCCGCGCAGCAGGTCGATCGAGGTGCCCCCCATTTCCCCTCCTCATGCGGTGCTCATGCCTCGGTCTCTTTCCCTCTCCACCCTGCTCGTCACCCTACTGGCCTTGCTCGCCGTGGTGCCGCTTCTCAGCGTGCTCCTGCAGCTGCTACAGCCGAGCACCGGCGACGTCTGGGCCCATCTCGTGCGCACGGTGCTGCCGGACTACCTCGCCAATACTGCCTGGATCGCGCTGGGCGTGGCGCTGGGTACGACCGTCATCGGCGTGAGCTGCGCCTGGCTCACCGCCACGCACGAGTTCCCGGGACGTCGCCTGCTGGAGTGGGCGCTGATCCTGCCGTTCGCCATGCCGGCTTATGTGATGGCCTACGCCTACACCGATTTTCTCCAGGTGAGCGGCCCCCTACAAAGTGCGTTGCGCGAACTCACCGGCTGGAGCGTACGCGATTACTGGTTTCCGCCCATCCGCTCGCTCGGCGGCGCCGTGACCATTCTCGTGCTGGCGCTCTACCCTTATGTCTACCTGCTCGCACGCACAGCGTTCCTCGAACGCAGCCCGGCCATGCTCGAAGCCGCCCGTACGCTCGGAGCCTCTCCCTGGCGCACTTTTTGGCGGGTGAGTCTGCCACTCGCCCGTCCGGCGATCGCCGCCGGCACGGCGCTCGCGCTCATGGAAGCGCTCGCCGATTACGGCACCGTGGCCTATTTCGGCATCCCGACCTTCACCACGGGTATTTTCCGTACGTGGTATTCACTGGGGGACCGGGTAGCGGCGGCCCAGCTCGCCTCGACGCTCGTCGGTTTCGTGCTCCTCTTGCTGTGGCTCGAGCAGGCAAGCCGACGGCGGGCGAAGTTCGACGGTGGCAGAGCGCACGCCGCCGCGCCGCGCACGCGGCTCGTCGGCTGGCGCGCCGCCCTGGCCGCCTGCGTCTGCGCTCTGCCGGTGGTGCTGGGCTTTCTGCTGCCCGCGATCCTCTTGCTGGCGATGAGCCTGCAGGAACCGTCCGTGGCCGTCGACCCGCGTTTCTGGCGCGCCGCCGGCAATAGCCTCCAGCTCGCCACCATGACCGCGCTCCTTGCCGTAGTGCTGGCGCTCCTGTTCGCTTACCACGCGCGGCTGAAACCGTCGCCGCTGGCGCGCCTGCTCAACCGGCTCGTGGGGCTGGGCTATGCCCTGCCGGGAGTGGTCATCGCCGTCGGCGTGCTCTTGCCGGCAGCCGCACTCGACAATCTGATCGCCACCTGGCTGCACCAGACCTTCGGCCTCTCACCGGGGCTACTCCTCACCGGCAGTCTCGCCGGCCTCGTCTATGCTTATCTGGTTCGTTTCCTCAGCACGGCACTGCATACGGTGGAAGCGGGGCTCGCGAAAATTCCTCAGGCGATGGATGAAGCCGCGCGCACGCTCGGCAGCGGCCTGTGGCGCACACTCGCCTGCATCCACGCGCCGCTCCTGACGAAGAGCCTCTTGACCGCAGCCCTGCTCGTCTTCGTCGACGTGATGAAGGAGTTACCGGCCACACTGGTGATGCGCCCTTTCAATTTCGACACGCTCGCCACTCGGGTCCATACCCTGGCGGCCGACGAGCGCCTGGCCGAGCTGGGGCTGCCCTCGCTCACCCTCGTACTCGTCGCCCTCGGGCCGGTGCTGTTGGTGGCGCGGCAGATCACCCGTCATGGCCAAGCGCGTGCGGACGAGAAAAAGCCTCTGCGCCGGGTCGATCCCGCCCCGGGCGCGGCATGAAAAAACGCCCGGATTCCAGACCGGGCGTTTCGCGAACGACGGTAGAGCTCGCCCTCAGCGCCAACCCACCTCGTCGAAAATTCTCTGTGCCAGAGGCTGGTTCTTACCCAGCACCTCCACCGGCAAGGGATCGATCTTGA
>JAQUGB010000110.1 GCA_028684345.1 Tepidiphilus sp.
GTTTGGGCGGCCAGGTCTGTCTCCTCGCCGAAGACACGCTCGCCCGTCGCATCTACGGCGCGCCGCAGGTCGTCGAGCGCCACCGCCACCGCTACGAGGTGAACAACCGCCTGCTGCCGCTGCTGCAAGAAAAGGGGCTCGTGGTCTCGGGTCGCGCCCCCGGCACCGATCTGTGCGAGATGATCGAACTGCCGCAGGACGTGCACCCCTGGTTCGTCGGCTGCCAGTTCCACCCCGAATTCACGTCCAACCCGCGCGAAGGCCATCCGCTCTTCATCGCCTACGTGCAGGCGGCGCTGGAAGCGCGCCGGCGCGCCGGACGCCCGGCAGCGAGCTCGTCGTTCAAGGAGGCTACTGTATGAACCTGTGCGGATTCGAAGTCGGGCTCGACCGACCCTTCTTTCTCATCGCCGGCCCCTGCGTGATCGAATCGCGCCAGATGGCGCTCGAATCGGCGCAGGCGCTCAAAGAGATCACCGCCGCGCTCGGCGTGCCCTTCATCTACAAGTCGAGCTACGACAAGGCCAACCGCACCTCCAGCAAATCCTTCCGCGGCTTGGGCATGGCCAAGGGGCTGGAGATCCTCGCCGAGGTGCGCGAGCGCGTGGGCGTGCCGGTGCTCACCGACGTGCATAACGAAGCCGAAGTGGCGCCGGTGGCCGAAGTGGTCGACGTGCTGCAAACGCCGGCCTTCCTCTGTCGCCAGACCGACTTCATCCAGGCCGTGGCCGCGAGCGGCAAGCCGGTCAACATCAAGAAGGGGCAATTCCTCGCCCCCGAAGACATGGCGAACGTGGTGGCCAAGGCCAAGGAAGCCAACGGCGGAGCCGACACCATTCTCGTGTGCGAGCGCGGCGTGAGCTTCGGCTACCACAACCTCGTCGTCGACATGCGGGGGCTCGCCATCATGCGGTCCACCGGCTGCCCGGTGGTGTTCGATGCCACCCATTCGGTGCAACTTCCTGGTGGGCGAGGGCAAGCTTCGGGTGGTCAGCGCGAATTCGTGCCCGTGCTCGCCCGGGCGGCGGTGGCCGCGGGCATCGCCGGGCTTTTCATGGAATCGCACCCCGATCCCGATCAGGCCCTCTCCGATGGCCCGAACGCCTGGCCCATTCCGCGCATGGCCGAACTGCTCGAAACGCTCGTTGTGCTCGACCGAGTGGTGAAACAAAGAGGATTCATCGAACAGGAGATGATGTGATGGAGGCGAAAGCCTATGTGATCGTCGTCGCCCGTCGTGCCGACCATGATGCGCTGGCACGTTACCGGGAACTCTCTGCCCCGGCGGTGGCCGAGCACGGCGGACGTTACCTCGCTCGTGGTGGTCGCTTCACCGTGCTCGAAGGGCAGTGGCAGCCGCAGCGCGTGGTCATCGTCGAATTCCCCTCGTTCGCGGCGGCGCAGGCGTTTTATGACTCGGAATCCTATCGCGCGGCCCGGGCGGCGCGCGAAGGATTGGCCGAGTTCGACATGTTGGTGGTCGAAGGACTGCCGTCAGCGTGAACGATTTTCCCTTTCGTTTTTGGAGCATGAAATGAGTGCGATCGTCGATATCGTCGCGCGGGAGATTCTCGATTCCCGCGGCAATCCCACCGTCGAAGCGGACGTGTTGCTCGAATCCGGCGTGATGGGACGCGCCGCCGTCCCTTCCGGCGCTTCCACCGGCTCGCGCGAGGCCATCGAACTGCGCGACGGCGACTCCGCCCGCTACCTCGGTAAGGGCGTGCTGCGCGCCGTGGAGAACGTCAACACCGAGATCTGCGAAGCGCTCCTGGGGCTCGATGCCGAAGAGCAAACCTTCATCGACCAAACCCTCATCGAGCTCGACGGTACCGAGAACAAATCCCGCCTCGGGGCGAACGCGATGCTCGCCGTGTCGATGGCGGTGGCCAAGGCCGCGGCCGAGGAGGCGGGGCTGCCGCTCTACCGTTACTTCGGCGGCTCGGGGCCCAAACAGATGCCGGTGCCGATGATGAACGTCATCAACGGCGGGGCGCACGCCAACAATAGCCTCGACCTGCAAGAGTGCATGATCATGCCCGTGGGCATGGGCACGTTCCGTGAGGCGCTTCGCTGTGGCGCCGAGGTATTTCAGCACCTGAAAAAGCTCGTCGACCGCAAGGGGCATCCCACCACCGTGGGTGACGAGGGCGGTTTCGCGCCGAACGTGAAGAACACCGAAGAGGCGCTCTCGCTCATCCTGGAAGCCGTCTCCGCCGCGGGCTACGAACCGGGGCGCGATGTGCTGCTCGCGCTCGACTGCGCCAGCTCCGAGTTCTACAAAAACGGCGAATACGTGCTCGCCGGCGAAGGGCTCACCCTCTCGTCCGAAGGCTTCGCCGACTATCTCGCGGCGCTCGTCGACAAATTCCCCATCGTCTCGATCGAAGACGGCATGGCCGAGGGCGACTGGGCGGGCTGGAAGATCCTCACCGAACGCCTGGGGACGAAGGTGCAGCTCGTGGGGGACGACCTCTTCGTCACCAATACGCGCTTGCTCGAGCGCGGCATCCGCGAGGGCGTGGCCAATTCCATCCTCATCAAGATCAACCAGATCGGCACGCTCACCGAAACCTTTGCTGCCGTGGAGATGGCCAAGCGCGCCGGTTATACCGCCGTGATCTCGCACCGCTCGGGCGAGACGGAGGATTCGACCATCGCCGACATCGCCGTGGGGCTTTCCACCGGCCAGATCAAGACCGGGTCGCTATCGCGCTCCGACCGTCTGGCAAAGTACAATCAGCTGCTGCGCATCGAGGAAGATCTTGGCGATACCGCTCGCTATCCTGGACTGGCGGCCTTCTACAACCTGCGCACCTTGTAAGCTGGGAGAGGGGGCGTGAGCCTGTGGGTGCGGCTGATCCTCGTCGTGCTGCTCGTGCTCGTGCAGTATCAACTGTGGCTCGGCCACGACGGATTGCTGCATCGGCAACAGCTCAACGCCCGCCTTCATGAGACCATCCAGAACAACGAAGCGCTCGCCGCGAGAAATGCCGCCGCCGCGGCCGAAATCGAAGAGCTCAGGCGCGGCGGCGAAGCGCTCGAGGCGGTGGCACGGGGCGCGCTCAACTATTTGCGTCCGGACGAAGTGCTCCTGACCTTGCCCTCTGCCCAGACGAACGCTCCTTCTCCGTGAAGCTGAGTCAGCCGATTCGTCGCAATTCGCTTCGATAGTATCTTGCGGCAACGCGGTAGTGCGCTGCGTTGGCCTGCAACCCTGCCACTTCTTCGTCGGTCAGGGTGCGGATCACCCGGCCCGGCGAGCCGACCACCAGGCTGCGATCCGGGATCACCTTGCCTTCGGGAATGAGCGCGTTCGCGCCGATGATGCACTGCGCGCCGATCACCGCCCGGTTGAGGATCACCGCGTTGATGCCGATGAGGCAGCCATCCCCCACGGTGCAGCCGTGCAGCATGGCCATGTGTCCGATGTTCACGCCGGCGCCGATGGTGAGCGGGATTCCTTCGTCGTCGTGCAGGATCACGCCGTCCTGCACGTTCGTGCCGTCGCCAATCACGATCGGCTCGTTGTCACCGCGCAGCACGGCATTGAACCAGATCGAGACTTCGCGCCCCAGCCGCACGTCGCCGATCACTTCGGCGCTGTCGGCCACCCAGCAATCGGGCCCGAGCTGTGGGCGCTTGTCGCCCAAGGCATAGAGTGCCATGGTTTCCTTTCCTTCGTCGTTGGTCGAATGGACTGCGCGCAAGGATATCACGCTCGTCTGTGCGCTGCAGCAAGACCGTCATCCGAGGCGCAGCCCTGTAGGGCTTGCCGTGTGCTTGAATTTTTCACCGGCTCGGGTATAATAGCAAACTCGTCGGGGCGTAGCGCAGCCTGGTAGCGCACTTGCATGGGGTGCAAGGGGTCGCGAGTTCAAATCCCGCCGCCCCGACCAATTACACCAAAAGCTTACGCGATCGCCCGCGTAGGCTTTTTTCATTTCTCCCGCATTGCCTTCCCCCTCGCTCCAAGCTAAACTGAATCCCGTTGGCTTGGGAGACCCTTTCATGGTCGGCAATTTCATCGAACGGCGCCGCGAACGGCGCATTCCTCTACCGGGTGGCGTCCCTGCCCGCCTGCGCTCGCCTGGCGGCGACGAGCATGAAGCCGTCTGCTTCGAGCTCTCGGTGGGCGGCATGGCGCTGCGCACCAACTACGTTCCCGCCGCCTCCGAGCTCCTCGCCGTCCAGATCGAACAACCCGGCGGGGTGCGCGGTATGCCGGCGCGCCCCTTGCGCGTGCGTCTGGAAGTGCGCCGCTGTCTCGGGCTCGAAGGCGGCGCCTGGCGCTGCGAGGTGGGCGGGCGAATCGTGGAAGTCTTGTCTTGAATCAGCCGCGGCGCAGCACGAGCCAGGCCGCGAGCAGGGTGAAGGCGGCAAACCACAGCGCCGACCAGTTGGCGATGGTAAGCCCCAGGAAAGTCCAGTCGATGGCCGTGCACTGCCCTTCGCCGGCGAAGACCTTGGGCAGCCATTCGGAAAGGGGCAGCGTCTCCACCAGATAATCCAGCCCCGGGCCGCAGGCGAAGGGGTCGCTGGGTGGGTGCCGCTGCAGCCAGCTCTGCCACAGCGCCGTGCCCAGCCCGCCCAGGGCGCACAGCAGCATTGCACCGGCGCAGGCCCGGGCCGCGAGCTTGCGGGTGCCGAGCATCGTACCCAGGAGCGCGAAGAGCCCGACCCCGAAGAAGGCGATGCGCTGCAGGATGCACAGCGGGCAGGGCTCGAGACCGAGGCCGTGCTGCAGGTAGAGGCCGAAAGCGAGCAGCGCCGCCACGGCGAGGGCGGCGGCGAGGAAGAGGGGACGCGCTGGCAGGGATGGGATCATGCTCGACTCGTCGAATGCGGCCGTGCCATTGTACCCCGTACCGCCCCTCGAGCCTGGCTCCGTCAATCGCACTCCATCGCCCGAGGTCAGCGCCAGCAGCCGGCCGGTCCCTTGGTACCGGCGCTATCCAGGGTGAGAGTGGTGCAGTCGGTGTCGCGCGTCTGCGCTCCTTGGGCCGTGGCTTGCAGTTCGTAGCTCGTGTCGGATGGCGCTGCGTTCAGGGCAAAAGTATAGAAATTGCTCAACTCGGTCGTACACGAGAGCGCCGGCAGCGCCGCATTTGTGTAAGTCATATTGGTGGTGTAGTAGCGCTCCATCCAGTGCGCCAATTCCATCAGGCACCCCTGCGCCGCCGTGCGGCGGGTCTGCAGCACGTGGCGCTGGTAGCTGGGGTAGGCGATTCCGGCCAAGATGGCGATGATGGCGACCACGATCATCAGCTCGATCAGGGTGAAGCCGCGGTTGCGACGTGGCGTGCGAGGCATGGCTTACTCCCGGATCAGTTCGCGCCAGTTGATGCGGCGTGGCATGATGTTGTCCAATTTGACCTGAGTCTGAGCGGTGTTGCCGCTGGATCCTTGCACGATCAGCATGGCACCTTCGGGGCTAACCACGATCTGCGCTTGGCCAGGCATGCCGATACGGAAATCGATGGAGCCCACGGGAATTTTCACACCATCGACGTCCAATGTGGCGTATTGGAGGAAAAAGGGGAGGGCCGTTCCCGTGAAGGGATCGATTGCGTTGACGTAGCCCGTACCCCCGGGCGTGCAGGGGTCGTCGCTCGGGATGACGCTGCTGGCAATAAGGACAGAACCGTAGAACTGGGACGAGGTGATCATGCGCTCGCCAGGGTCGAGGTCGACGTACCAGCCTTTCTTGCCGTTCATATCGCCGTTGGTAGCGAGTTCGAAAGCCCGAACTGGGTCGCCCGTTTTGGGGTCCGTTCCCCGTGCGACGATCTTGCGCTCCTTGAGCTGACTGCGGGTCACGGTGTGCTGATCGTCGTCGATGATGCCGTACCAGCTCTGGGTCGAGGTGTCGGACCGGTCA
>JAQUGB010000111.1 GCA_028684345.1 Tepidiphilus sp.
TCAAGCAGACTCAGATAAAATCAGAAAAAAATGCAAAAACTCTTCGGGAAATTCGAATGATCAGTCTGAAGCAACTCCATCATTTCTGGCTCGTCGGTCGCACGGGCAGCATCCAGCGCGCCGCCGAAACGAGCGGCCTCACCCCCCAGACCATCTCGGGGCAGATCGGTGTGCTCGAAGGGGCGATCGGCCGCCGTTTGCTGCGCCGCAAAGGGCGCGGCATCGAGCTCACCGAGGCGGGCAGAATCGCGCTGCGCTACGCCGAACAGATCTTCCGGCTCGCCGAAGAAATGGAAGCGGCACTCGCGCGCGAAGACGAACAGCCTACCCTACCCTATCGTCTGGGGCTGCTCGACATCGTGCCGAAGTCGCTCGCCGCCCTGCTGCTCGAGCCGGTGCTCGAACACCAGCCGAGACTGCGCCTGAGCGTGATCGAAGACCCTTTGCCGCGGCTACTGAGCGAACTCATGCTCGGGCGGCTCGACGCCCTCATCACCGACGGGCCGCCCCCCGCGCAGCTCGGCAACAAACTGCAATGCCGGCTGCTGATCGAATCCCGGCTCGCCCTCTATGCCCGGCCCGAGCTGAGCCTGGCAGGCCCCCTGCCGCAGGCGCTCGGCGGCGCCCCCTTGCTGCTGCCCGGCGAGAACGCCGTAACGCGCCTCGCGCTGCTGCAACTCTTCGACGAGCACCACGTCACACCGCACATCGTGGGGGAATTCGACGACAGCGCCCTCATGCGCACGCTGGCAGAGAACGGGGCGGGAATCCTGCCTGCCCCGGCCATTCTCGAATCGACGCTATGCGAGCGCGACGCCCTGCGCTGCCTCGGCATCTTGCCCCACATTACCGAACGCTACTATCTGGTGACCCTCGAGCGCAAATGGCATCACCCCGGCAACGCGGCGCTGCTGCGCCGCTTCGCCCAGGATCACCAACTGGATTCGCCGCCCGCGGCGCCGCGCCCGGGATCCGCAGCGCCTTCGGCCCCCCAGCCCTGATCCCCGACGGGAATCTCGATCTTTTCCAGGTCGATCTTCTCCACCTTGGAGAAACTCATCGTCACCAGCGAAGGGAAGACGATCAACAAGCCGACCATCAGCAGCTGCAGGATGAGGAAAGGAATCGCTCCCCAGTAGATCTCGCCGGTGGAGACGCCGCGGATCTTCTTGCCGGTGACCGCATCGACGTATTCGCCTGCCGGCGCCACGCTGCGCAAGAAGAAGAGCGCAAAGCCGAAAGGCGGGTGCATGAAGGAAGTCTGCATCACCATGGCGATGAGCACACCGAACCAGATGAGATCGATCCCCAGGGCATTGGCTGCCGGCCCGAGCAGCGGGATGACGATGAAGGCGAGTTCGAAGTAGTCGAGAAAGAAGGCGAGCACGAAGATGAAGAGCGCGGCGAAGATGAGGAATCCCACCTGTCCGCCGGGCAGCTGCGTGAGCAGGTGCTGCACCCAATGGCTGCCGCCCACCCCCTGGAAAGTAAGGTTGAAGAGCGTCGAGCCGATGAGGATGAACATGACGAAGGAAGAAAGCGTCGTCGTGCCTTTGAGCGCCTGAATCAGCAGCGCCCGGTCGAGCCGTTTGCGCGCCCAGGCAAGCAGCATCGCCCCCACCGCCCCCATCGCCCCCCCTTCGGTGGGCGTGGCCACGCCGAGAAAGATGGTGCCGAGCACGAGGAAGATAAGCGCGAGCGGCGGAATGAGCACGAAAGTGACCCGCTCGGCCATGCGCGAGAGCAGCCCCAAACGGAAGGCGCGGTTGATGAGCGCGATCACGAAGGCGATGAGCGCGGCGAAGGTGGTCGCCACCACCACCGTCTCGTCGACCGGCTGTTCCTTGGGCTCGCCGCCGACGAGCCAGGCGAGCATTTCATTGTAGTGCTGGCCGGCGACGATGCCCACCGTGATCGCGATCGCCGCCAGCACAGCCACCGAACGCGTGCCGCTCGAACCGTCGTCCTCGCGGATGGTCCGCGCCTCCGGCGGCAGGGCCGGCAGGTCTTTCGGACGCAGGATCGTCAGACCGATCACGTAGAGCACGTAGAGCCCCACCAGGGCAAACGCGGGGATGAACGCCCCTTTGTAGAGATCGCCCACGCTCTTGCCCAGCTGGTCGGCGAGCACGATCAGCACGAGCGAAGGGGGAATGATCTGCGCCAGGGTGCCCGAAGCGGCGATCACACCGCTGGCGAGCTTGCGATCGTACCCGTAGCGCAGCATGATGGGCAGCGAGATGAGCCCCATGGAAATCACGGAAGCCGCCACCACGCCGGTGGTGGCGGCAAGCAGCGCCCCGACGAAGATCACGGCGAAGGCAAGCCCCCCGCGCACCGAGCCGAAAAGCTGGCCGATGGTGTCGAGCAGATCCTCGGCCATGCCCGAGCGCTCGAGCACCAGGCCCATCAAGGTGAAGAAAGGCACGGCGAGCAGCGTCTCGTTTTGAATGATGCCGAAGATGCGCAGCGGCAACGCCTGGAAGAACACCGGCGAAAGCAGACCGAGCTCGATGCCGATCAAGCCGAAGAACAAGCCGCACGCCCCAAGGGCGAACGCCACCGGAAAGCCGTAGAGCAGAAAGAAGACCAGCCCCAGGAACATCAGGGGCGCGAGATTCTGTGCAAGCCAGGCCATCATCGTGCTCCCTCGGCGCCGCCGGCCGGCGGCGTTTCATCGCTTTCCTTGACGAAAGGCGAAGGCAAGGCGCCCCGGAGAAAGGCGACGCGCTTGATCGCCTCGGAAATTCCCTGAAGCAACAAAAGCGTGAAACCGACGGGAATCGTGAGGTAGACCGGCCAGCGAATGAGCCCGCCGGAATTCGAGGACATCTCGCCGGAGACGAAACCCTGCCAGAAGAAAGGGATGGAGAAATAGAGCACGCCCACGCACACCGGCAGCAGCATGAAGAACAGGCCGAAGAGATCCATCCACGCCTGCGTGCGCAGCGAGAAGCGCGAGATCAGGATGTCGATGCGCACGTGCTCGTTGTTGCGCAGCGTGAGCGCCGCCGCCAGCATGAAGGCCGCCGCGTAGAGATACCACTGCGCCTCGAGCCAGGCGTTCGAGCCTACGTTCAGGAGTTTTCTCACGATGGCATTGCCGGCGCTCAACACGGTGGCGGCGAAGATGAACCAGATCGCAATTCGCCCGAAGAACCGGTTGAGCGCGTCGATGCCGCGCGACAGCCTCAGCCAAGCCTGCATCGCACCGCCCCTTCGTAAAAAAGATAAATTATAAGACAACCGATCACCGCCAGCTTGAAAGCCGCTGGCTCACGGTACGAGTTTGCCCGGGTTGAGGATTCCTTTCGGGTCGAGCGCAGCCTTGATCGAGCGCATCAGCGCCACGCCCACCTCGCCCGCCTCGTGCGCGACGAACTCGCGCTTGCCCATGCCCACGCCGTGCTCGCCGCTGCAGGTTCCACCCAGCGACTGGGCGATCGCCACGAGTTCGGCGCTCAGGGCCTCGGCGCGCGCAAGTTCGGCCTCGTCTTCCGGATCGATCAGGATCACCGTGTGGAAATTGCCGTCGCCCACGTGCCCCAGGATGGGGGCGATCAGGCCGGAAGCATCGATCGCCGCTCGCGCCCGCAGCACCGCCTCGGCCAGCTTGGAGATCGGCACGCAGGAATCGGTGGTGATGCCGCGGCAGCCTGGACGCAGGTTGATGCAGGCGAAGTAAGCTTGATGCCGTGCCTCCCACAAGCGGGAGCGATCCTCCGGGCGGCTTGCCCAGGCGAAGTCCTCGGCACCGTGTTCGCGCGCGAGCTCTTGGACGAGCGCCACCTGCTCCTCGAGCGCGCTCGGTGAGCCATGGAACTCGAAGAAGAGCGTGGGCGCCTCGGCAAGGTCGGTCTTGCTGTAACGGTTGATGGCGTGGATCGAGACCTCGTCGAGGAATTCGACGCGCCCGACGGGCACGCCGCTCTGGATGGTGCGGATCACCGTTTCCACCGCCGCCTGCATCGAAGGGAAACGCACCACCGCCGCGGCCATCTCCTCCGGCAGCGGATGCAAGCGCACCGTGACCTCGCTGAAAACCCCCAGCGTCCCCTCCGAACCGACGAAGAGCCGCGTCAGATCATAGCCGGCGGAGGATTTCTTCGCCCGCGTGCCCGTGCGCAGGATTCGCCCGTCGGCGAGCACCACCTCGAGCGCCAGCACATTCTCGCGCATGGTGCCGTAGCGCACCGCGTTGGTGCCCGAGGCGCGCGTGGCCGTCATCCCGCCGATCGAGGCATCCGCCCCTGGGTCGATGGGAAAGAAGAGTCCCGTACCGCGCAAGGCGTTGTTCAACTGCTTGCGCGTCACCCCTGGCTGCACCACCGCGAGCATGTCTGCCGGCTCGATTTCGAGGATGCGATCCATGCGGGTGCAGTCGAGGGCAATCCCCCCGTGGACGGCCAGGACGTGCCCCTCGAGCGAAGAGCCCGCGCCGAAGGGGATGACCGGTACGCGGTGCGCCGAGCAGGCGCGCAGCAGGGCGGCAATCTCTTCCCTGCTCTCGACGAAAGCCACCGCCTGCGGCGGCCGGTCGGGGAAGTGGGATTCGTCGTGCCCGTGGTGCGCACACACGCCGGGCGACTGGGTGAAACGCTCGCCGAGCAGCAGGGTCAGCTCCTCGACCAAAGTCGGCGGCAGCTCGGCCGCCAAAGGCAAATCGCGGGGTGAGACGTCCATCGTTTCGTCCTCGGGAAGGGTCGCTCAGAGCGAGCGCACTGGGCGCTCACAGCGGCAAACCGGCCATGTATTGGTCGTAGCTCAGCTCCGAGAGGCGGAACCAGGCGTATTCGTCGCGCAGGAACTTCTGGTATTGCGCGTTCAAGCGGCGGAAATCCTCGCTCTTCGCCTCGAACTCGGCAAAGACCTCGCGGCTCGCCTTGAAGGCCGCGTCCATTACCTCCTTGGGCATGCGCTGGATCTTGGCCCCCTCGGCGATGAGGCGGCGCAGCGCCTCGGGATTGCGTGCATCGTACTTGGCGAGCATGCGGGTGTGCGCGTCGGTGGCGGCGATGCGGATCGCTTCCTGATAGGCTTTGGGCAAGGATTCGTACGCCTTGGCATTGACGAGCAAGGTCACCTGGGCGCTGCCCTCCCACCATGCCGGATAATAGCCGTAGGGAGCGACGCGATGAAAACCCAGCTTCTGGTCGTCGTAGGGCGAGCTCCATTCCACTGCGTCGATCGTCCCTTTCTCCAGCGCCTGATAGACCTCGCCGCCGGGAATGGCCTGGGACACCGCCCCGAGCTTGCCGAGCACGTGGCCGGCCATGTTGCCCATGCGCATCTTCAGGCCCTTCAAATCATCGACCGAGCGGATCTCCTTGCGATACCACCCGCCCCACTGCGCTCCGGTATTGCCTAGGGGGAAATTGACGATGCCGTAACGGGCATAGATCTCGCGCAGGAGCTGCAATCCCCCACCATCGTACATCCAGGCATTCATCATCCGGGCGTTCATGCCGAAAGGCAGGATCGCGTCGAAGGCGAAGGCCTCATTCTTGCCGATGAAATAAAAGGTGATGGCGTGCGCCATCTCCACCGTGCCGTTTTGCACCGCATCGAACACACTCAGCGCCGGAACGATCTCCCCTCCGGCCGAAATGTCGATCTGAAAGGCACCGTCGGTCAGGTCGGCGACGTTGCGCGCAAAATCCTCGCTCACGCCGAAGAGCGTGTCGAGCGAACGCGGATAGCTCGAGGCCAGGCGCCAGCGCACGTTGCGCTGGGCCATCACGACGGCCGGGGCGACGCCAGAAGCAAGAATTCCGGCCAACCCAGTCCCTTGGATGAAACGACGTCGTTCCATTTCCTCCTCCCATTATTTTTTTATGGACAAATATA
>JAQUGB010000112.1 GCA_028684345.1 Tepidiphilus sp.
CGCCCACCCCGGGGCGTTCGATCTTGACGACCCGCGCGCCCAAGTCGGCGAGTTGCCGCGTGCAGAAAGGCGCGGCGATGGCGTGTTCCAGCGTGACGACGGTGATTCCTTCGAGCGGCCGCATCACGCATCCCCTTCAGAAAGAACGCGGCAGTCCGAGCACGTGCTCGGCCACGTAAGAGAGGATCAGATTGGTCGAGATCGGCGCCACTTGATAGAGGCGCGTCTCGCGGAACTTGCGTTCGACGTCGTATTCGGCGGCAAAACCGAACCCGCCGTGCGTCTGCAGGCAGACGTTGGCCGCCTCCCACGAGGCTTTGGCCGCCAGATACTTCGCCATATTGGCTTCGGCGCCGCAAGGCTCGTGCGCGTCGAACAAGGCGCAAGCGCGAAAGCGCATGAGGTTCGCCGCCTCGATCTCGATGTAGCACTCGGCGATGGGAAATTGCACCCCTTGGTTCTTGCCGATGGGCCGGTCGAAGACCACACGCTCGGCCGCATAGCGCCGCGCCTTGTCGATGAACCAGTAGCCGTCGCCGATGCACTCGGCCGCAATCAGGGTGCGTTCGGCGTTCAAGCCGTCGAGGATGTATTTGAAGCCCTTGCCTTCCTCGCCGATGAGGTTCTCGGCCGGGATCTCCAGATTGTCGAAGAAGAGCTCGTTCGTCTCGTGATTGACCATATTGCGGATCGGCCGCACGGTGAGGCCGTGCCCGATCGCCTGGTGCAGATCGACGAGAAAGATCGACATGCCCTCGGACTTCTTCTTCACTTCGGTGACGGGTGTGGTACGCGCGAGCAGGATCATCAGATCGGAGTGCTGCACACGCGAGATCCACACTTTCTGGCCATTGACCACGTAGCGGTCGCCTTTTTTTACGGCGGTCGTCTTGATCTTGGTGGTATCGGTACCGGTGGTGGGTTCGGTCACCGCCATCGACTGCAGGCGCAGTTCGCCGGAAGCGATCTTGGGAAGATAGCGCCGTTTCTGCTCCTCCGAGCCATGGCGCACCAGCGTGCCCATGTTGTACATCTGTCCGTGGCAGTGCCCGGCATTGCCGCCGCAGCGGTTGATCTCTTCCATGATCACCGAGGCCTCGGCCAGCCCCAACCCGGCTCCGCCATATTCCTGAGGGATGAGCGCGGCGAGCCAGCCGGCCCGAGTGAGAGCGTCGACGAATTCTTCGGGATAGGTGCGCGCCTCGTCGTGCGCGCGGAAGTATTCAGGGGAAAACTGGGCACATACGGCCCGCACGCCGTCGCGAATGTCGCGGTAAGGATCATCGGCTCGATCGAGTTCGTT
The DNA here is from genome assembly GCA_028684345.1 of Tepidiphilus sp. Classification (GTDB taxonomy): domain Bacteria; phylum Pseudomonadota; class Gammaproteobacteria; order Burkholderiales; family Rhodocyclaceae; genus Tepidiphilus. The sequence continues at coordinate 1,304 of JAQUGB010000112.1, forward strand.
CATCTTGTTCCTTCTCCTCACGGGCACTCAGGCGAGGGTGGCACTGGCTTCCATCGTCACCCAACCATCGGCATCCCTCGTCCACAAGGTGGCCGTCTTGCCGTCGGCCTCCAGTTTGCCGCACACGGTAAAAGGCCGTGGCGCGTAGAGCGGCCGCACTGCGCGAAACGAAAAGCGCGTCAGTCTCGCCCCCGGCAGATTGCGGCGCAGCAGATCGACGAGAAGCGTTGCCGTGAGCGGCCCGTGCACCACCAAGCCCGGATAGCCCTCGACCTGAGTCGTGTAAGGATGATCGTAGTGGATGCGGTGCCCATTGAACGTCAGCGCCGAATAGCGAAAGAGCAATACCGGATCGGGCACGATCTCGCTATGCCACGCGGCATCGAGCGGCGCCGCTTTGGGCGCGGGCGGGGTCTCACCCGGTCGGGGCGCCTCGCGATAGACGATGTCCTGCTCTTCCGCCAGCGCCACCCCGGCGTCGTTGCTCACTTCGTGGCGCACGCGCACGAACACCAGGGTGCCGCTGCGTCCCTCCTTGAGGCTCACGTCGGCAATGTGCGAGGTGCGCCGGATGGCCTCCCCCACACGCAGCGGGTGGAAGAACTCGAACCGCCCGCCCGCCCACATGCGCCGCGGCAAAGGTACCGGCGGCAAAAAACCGCCTCGCCGTGGATGCCCATCGGGCCCGAGTTCGGAATGTCGCACAAGCGGCAGGAAATAAATCCAGTGCCACAGCGGAGGCAGTTCATCTCCGGGTTGCGGTAGGGGATCGTCGCGATCGAGGGTAGCGGCCAACGCCGCCACCGGCACCGAAGTCACCATATCGTCCTGGGTCTGACTGCGGCCGATCCATCGCCGCAATTCATCGAAATTCACGTTCATGATCCCAGCTCTCATCCCAAGGAAAGCCATCGCAGTTTGCCTCAGCTTGACGCCCAAGACAATTCGTATCTGCCAAACCCTCCTTTCACCTGGATTGAACCTTGCCCGAAGGCATACGGTACAATGTTCTCCGATTCTCAAGATGGCCAAACACCGAGCATGCATTTCGATCTCGCGGATTTTCGGCTGCTCGTGCATATCGCCGAAGCGAATAGCCTCACTGGCGGGGCCGAGCGCGCCCATCTTTCCCTGCCGGCCGCGAGCATGCGCATCAAGAACCTCGAAGAAAGCCTCGGTCTCAAACTCTTTACGCGCACCAACCGCGGCGTCTGCCTCACCCCCGCCGGGCAGGTGTTCCTCAACCACGCCCGGCAAGTGCTCGGTCAGCTCGAGAACTTGTGTGGCGATCTCCTAGAATATGCTAACGGAGTAAAAGGACAGGTGCGCATTTTTGCCAACACCACGTCCACCGAGTTTCTGCCTGAAGTCTTGCGCACCTATCTGGCACAGCACCCCAATGTAAACGTGGAGCTGCGTGAGCGCCTCAGCCAGGAAATCGTACGCGCCGTCACCGAGGGAATGGCCGATATCGGGATCGTCGCCGGCAACGTGCGCACCGAAGGACTGGAAGTGTTGCCTTATCGCCGTGATCGGCTCGTCCTTGCCGTTGCCCCCAGCCACCCACTAGCTGCCAAGCCCGCGGCGGACTTTGCCGAAACGCTCGATTACGGCTTCATCGGCCTGACCGAGACGAGCGCGATCCACGGTTTTCTCGTCGAAGCGGCGACCCGCCTGAACCGGCGACTCAAGATTCGTATCCAAGTGGGCAATTTCACCGCCGTCTGTCGCATGATCGAGGCCGACATCGGCATCGGCATCTTGCCGGAGTCGGCTGCCCGGCGCCATGCCAAATCGATGAACATTCGTCTGATACGTCTCAACGACGAGTGGGCCAAGCGCGACTTGCAGATCTGCGTGCGCAGCCTCGACCTGCTGCCGGTCTTCGGCCGCGATCTCGTCGAGCTGCTGCTTGCCGATGCCGCCGCCGCTGAACGGCAGCAGTGATACACTGATTTTTTTCGCCCCTCGCGTGCCTCGAACGATGCCCTCCTCGCCCGTCGATCTCGCCAAAGAAACCCTCTTGCGTCTGTCGCAGTTGCGACAACCCCCGACTCCGGAGAACTATACCCGTGTCTACTGCGAGCTGGCCGGAGAACCGGAGCCGCTACCACCGAGGTTCGTTCGCCTGCTCGAACAGCTCGTAACCAAACTTCCCCGCGCGGGAGAGAAGGCCTGCGCGGCACTCGGGCGAGCACGGGATCACATCAAGCGCAACGAAACGGCTCAGGCACTGGCCGACGTCGAAGAAGCCTTGCTTGCCCTGCCGCCGGCCCACGAAACGGAAATCTCGTGGGTTGCCCTGATCCGTCAACTGATCGATGCGTGGGAGCATGCCGCTCCCGGCTGGACGCCGGAGCGCAAACTTCACGCCTTGGAATCGATCCTCGCGGAAGAACAAAGCCGCTGGTTACCCCGACGGCTCGAGCGTTTCATCTCTGGGCTGCGCCAATCGCCCGGGGAGACTGCTCCAACTTCGACCACTGCGAATCAAGAGGTCGATACCGTTGCCCTCATCGGGGCGCTCCTCGAGCTGCTCGGTCGCTCCCTGCAAGCGCTCGAACTCGTCGGCAGCGACAACGAAGGCATCCGGGTCGAGTTGGCCCACCTGCGCGCTGAACTTCTTGAGCCGGCCACCACCTTCACCCCGCAGTTGGTGCGCCTGCTGCAAGAACGGCTCGACGCCCTGCTCGACCCTTTGCAACGCGCCCTCGAGCGCAAGCGCCAGGCCGAAGCCGAACTCAAACGCCTGCTGGCGGATTTTCTCTCGCACCTGGGGCGTATGAGCCGAGAGACCGAGCAGTACCAGAGCCAGCTCCAGCAGGCGGCAACGGCCATCGAACAGGCCGACGATCTCGCCTCCGTCGCGGGCGAGCTCCGCACCTTGCTTCAGGCGACGCGCCACATGAGCGAGACCACACGCCAGGCGCACGAAGCGCTCGAACGCACCCGCCGTGAAGCCGAGGATGCCGATGCCAAGGTACGTGAATTGGAAGCGCAGCTACAGTCGCTCAATGAACGACTCGTGCGAGACTCCCTCACCGGTCTCTATAACCGCAACGGCTTGGAGGCCACTTTTTCCCGCACGATCGAGACCCTGCGCCAAGGATCCATCCCTGCGCTCGCGCTGGGAGTGATAGATCTCGACGACTTCAAACGCATCAACGATCTCTTCGGTCATCAAGCCGGCGACGATTCCCTCAAATTCCTCGCCGAGATCGCCAGTCAGCACCTGCGCGAGCACGATGTCATCGGTCGCTACGGTGGAGAAGAATTCGTCGTCATCCTACCGGGTACGACCGCCGAGAATGCCGCCGAAATCCTACGCCGGCTGCAGCGCATCCTCACGCGCGAGATTTTCTTCCACGACGATCGTCATCGGGTGGTCACCTTCAGCGCTGGCGTCACCGAAGTCTACCCCGACGACGGTTGGGAGAGCGCCTTCGAGCGTGCCGATCAGGCGATGTACCGCGCAAAGCGCGCCGGCAAGAACCGCGTCTTCGTCGCCGACACCTGAAGCCCACCCGCGGTATACTTCTCTTCCGATAGATGAACCCCCGTTTCGACGTGCGACCGAGGGCAGGCGCACGCATCCAACCGTTCTGGAGAGCTTTCAATGGACAAGAACTTCCGCGACGCCGCGCTCTACTATCACCGCCACCCTACGCCGGGCAAGATCTCGGTGGTCCCCACCAAGAGCCTGAGCAACCAGCGCGACCTCTCGCTAGCCTATTCCCCCGGCGTCGCGGCCGCCTGTGAGGAGATCGTGCGCGATCCGCTCACTGCGCGGGAATACACCTCGCGCGGCAATCTCGTGGCCGTGATCACCAACGGCACCGCCGTCCTGGGGCTGGGCAACATCGGGCCGCTCGCCGCCAAACCCGTGATGGAAGGTAAGGGTTGTCTCTTCAAGAAATTCGCCGGCATCGACGTCTTCGACATCGAGCTCGACGAGAAAGACCCGGATCGCATCATCGACATCATCGCCGCCATGGAGCCGACCCTGGGCGGCATCAACCTCGAGGACATCAAGGCGCCCGAATGCTTCTACATCGAGAAGAAGCTGCGCGAGCGCATGAAGATTCCGGTCTTCCACGACGACCAGCACGGCACCGCCATCATCTCGGCCGCGGCGCTCCTCAACGGCCTCATGGTCGTCGGCAAGAAGATCGAAGAAGTCAAGCTCGTATGCTCGGGCGCCGGAGCAGCGGCCATCGCCTGTCTCGATCTAATGGTGCGCCTGGGGCTGAAACGCGAAAATGTTTATGTGTGTGATTCCCGTGGCGTGATCCGCGTCGGGCGCGAACCGGACATGGAACCGAACAAGGCGCGCTACGCCCAGGTGACCGACGCGCGCACGCTCGCCGAGGTGATCGACGGCGCCGACGTCTTCCTCGGCCTCTCTTCGGCCGGGGTGCTCAAGCCCGAGATGGTCGCCAAGATGGCGCGCGACCCGCTCATCTTCGCGCTCGCCAACCCCATCCCCGAGATCATGCCGGAAGTGGCCAAGGCCGTGCGGCCGGACGCGATCATCGCCACGG
>JAQUGB010000113.1 GCA_028684345.1 Tepidiphilus sp.
GGCATAGCGCTCGTTGTCCTGAATGAGGCGCACGTAATCGTCGAAGGCGGCGGCGTAGGACGAATAGACGCGGAATTTCGCGTTTTCGGTCACCGCCCGGCCGTTGTCGTATTCAGTAACCGGCAGGGTCACGGTCGGCCCGCGCCAGCTGCTGCCCGCTTTGATGTTGAAGAGATTGTGGCTGGAGCGACCATCCGGGGTGCGGATGACGGCGCTCCCCCACCCCGTCTCGAGGGCCGCCTGGGCGACGAGGAATTCCGGCGGTATGCCCAGTTGGGCCGCGGCTCGCCGGGCCTGTGGCAAGGTATCCTGCACGAAGCGACGGATCTTCTCCGGCACCGACGTCTCGTTCGTCTCGGCGCGACGCACCGCCGAGGCAGTCTCGGCCAAGGCGGGGAAAAGGGGAGTGGGGTCGTCTTGCGTCAAGGGCACGAGCGGCACGGCCTCGTCCCCGGCCTTGCCCGAGGCACCGCCCAGGGCGGCAAAAAAGCCCTTTTCTTCCAGCGCAGCGGCTTCCTCCGTTGCCACTCCTTGCCGGTTGCCGGCAGGATTTGCCGGGCGGCGCAGCACGTTGGCGAGTGAAAAACCTCCGCTCGGGGGGAGTTCGCCCTGCTCACCGACGCCCGCGGCGGACGCCGCGGCTTCGTTCTGATTCCCGAGACGCTGTTGCAATTGCCGCGCGAGCATCTCGCCGAGCCCGATGCCGCGGCCCATGGCGAGGTTGTGGGCGAGCTGCTGGTCGCTCATGTCCTGAAAGGTTCGCTCGCCGTCGCTCGAGGTGAAGGCGTTGGCGGGCACGGTGGCGCGCATGGCTTTGAGCATCTGCTGCAGCATCACCGCCTCGAACTGTTTGGCGGCGGCGCGCAGCGCTTCGGGCGAGTCGCCCTGACGCGCCAGATTCTGCAGCGAGCGCAGGGAACGCGGATCGAAAGCGGGAACGCTCGGCACGCTCATCTTCCTTTCTCCCTATCAGATCACTTCGAGCTCGGCCCGCAGGGCACCCGAAGATTTGAGCGCCTGCAAGATGCTGATGAGATCCATGGGGGTGGCGCCGAGCGCGTTGAGCGCCTTGACCACGTCGGCCAGATTCGCGCCGCCCTTGACGTCTTGGATCACGGCGACGGGCTGCTCGATCTCCACCCGCCCCTGCTGGGCCGCCACCGCGGCTCCACCGGCAAACGGCGTGTCCGGCTGGCTCACCGCCAGATCCTGTCCGATGGTGACCTTGAGGCTGCCGTGCGCCACCGCCACATGCTGCAGCGTCACGGCCTGATTCATCACCACGGAACCGGTGCGGGAGTTGACCACCACCTTGGCGCGTTGTACGTCTGGCTCTACGGTGAGGTTCTGCAGGCGGGCGAGAAACGCGATACGCGCATTGGGGTCGGGCGGAGGGCGGACGGCGATGGTACGGCCGTCGAGCGCCTGGGCAGTGCCGAAGCCGAAAGCGGTCTCGATCGCCCGCACGATCTTTGCGGCCGTGCCAAAATCCATTTCTTCCAGCTCGAGCTGGATGATCTCGGATTGGGCAAAATTGTTCCCGACTTCCCGCTCCACCGTCGCGCCCGCCGGAATACGCCCGGCCGAGAGATGGTTGATCTGCTGCGCCGCGCCCCCGGATCGTGCGCCGGCCCCGCCGACGACGACGTTGCCCTGAGCGATGGCGTAGATCTGCCCGTCGGCACCCTTGAGCGGCGTCATCACCAAGGTGCCGCCCTTGAGGCTCTTGGCGTTGCCCAGCGACGAGACGGTCACGTCGATGCGCTGGCCGGCGCGGGCGAAGGGCGGGAGGTCGGCCGTGACCATGACGGCGGCCACGTTCTTGAGCTGCATGTTGCCCGGCGGCAGGTTCACGCCCAGGCTGCGCAGCATGTTGACCACGCTCTGCACGGTGAACGGCGTTTGCGTGGTCTGGTCGCCGCTGCCATCGAGCCCCACCACCAAGCCATAGCCGACGAGCTGGTTGTCGCGCACCCCCCCGATCGTGGCGAGATCCTTGATGCGCTCTCCGGCAGCCCATGCCGCACCGAGCCCGAATAAGCCCAAGGTGCAGACGAGCGCCACGGCGAGGAGCGTTCGCCCGAGGAGGAATTCGCGCACGCGGAAAGTCCCATTCATGATCGGTTCCTCAGAACGGCAGGAAGTTGAGGAAGAAGCGCTGCAGCCAGCCCATGCGCTGTGCTTCGTCGATGTAGCCGCTGCCGACGTATTCGATGCGCGCATCGGCCACCGCGGTGGATTCGACCGAGTTCCTGGCGTTGATGGTCACGGGATCGACCACGCCGGAGAAACGGATGTACTCCCGCCCCTGGTTGATGGCCAGCTGCTTCTCGCCGGAGACGAGGAGATTGCCGTTGGGATAAACGTCGATCACGGTGACGGTGATCGTTCCCTTGAAGGTGTTGTCGGCCGAAGCGCCGCCCTTGGCTTCGAGGCTTTGATCGGACCCGGCGTTCAGACTCAGACCGGCCAGGCCCGACAAGGGAAGACGCGTCATTCCGCTGATACCGGCTTCCGAATTGGTGTTCCTGCTGGCATTGGCCCCGGTGTTCTTCCTTGCCGAGGTATTCTCGACGAGGTTGATGGTGAGCGTGTCGCCCACGTAGCGCGGCTTGCGATCCTCGAAGAGCGGGCGCACGGCGCTTGCCTGATAGATGGCGCCGTTGTTGGGCGGCGCGGACTGAGGCGCCGGACGCGCCGTCATCGGCTGATGCACGATGGCAGGCGGCGTGGTGTCGAGCGCCGCACAGCCCGACAGCACGAGCACTCCGAGCAGCAGCCACGGGTTGGGGCGCGCGAACGGGGCGCACGGGGTAGCGGTTCGCCGTCTCATGGCCATTCCCCTCACAGCTGGGTCAGACGCCCCAGCATCTGATCCGAGGTCTGTACGGCCTTGGAATTGAGCTCGTAGGCACGCTGGGTGATGATCATGCTCACCAGCTCCTCGGCCACGTTCACGTTCGAGTTCTCCACGTAGCCCTGGTTGAGCACGCCGGCGCCGTTGTTGCCGGGAATGTTGACCGCCGGCGGGCCGCTCGACTGCGTCTCGGCAAAGAGGTTCTCGCCCAGCGCCTGCAGGCCGCCTTCATTGACGAAGGTGACGAGCTGGATCTGCCCCACCTGTACCGGCGCGACCGCCCCCGGCTGCAGCACGCTCACCACGCCGTCCTTGCCGATGGTCACGGAGAGCGCATCGGGCGGGATGTTGATCGCATCGGCCAGCGGATAGCCCGAGGCGGTGACCACGTTGCCCTGGTCGTCGAGCTGAAACGATCCGTCCCGGGTGTAGGCGAGGGTGCCGTCGGGCATTTCGATCTGGAAGAAGCCCCGCCCCTGGACGGCGACGTCGAGCGGGTTGCCCGTCTGCTGCAGCGTGCCCTGGGTAAAGATGCGCGCCGTGGCCACGGGGCGCACGCCGGTGCCCATCTGCAGGCCGCTGCCGATCTGGTTCTGCTGCGTCTGCTGCGCGCCCGGCTGACGCAGCGTCTGATAGAGCAGATCCTCGAACACGGCGCGCTGGCGCTTGAAGCCGTTGGTCGAGACGTTGGCGAGGTTGTTCGAGATGACGTCGAGCTGGGTCTGCTGTGCGTCGAGCCCCGTGCGGGCGATCCAGAGCGAACGGATCATGATCGTTCTCCTATGGGCGCCGCCACGTTCGCAGGAACTAGAGCGGCGCGGTTGCTACGTTGCATGGTCTCATCTTACGTCCGCCGCCTCGCTGCCCGTCGCCGGAAAACCGGCGTTTTGCCTCCCCATTTCCGCCTGCTGCACCCTCAGCGCGCCGGCGAGAGAATGGCCGAAGCGCGGGCGTCGTTCTCCTGGGCGGTGGTAATCGCCTTGGTGTTCATTTCGAACTGTCGCGAGAGCGCGATCATGCGCACCATCTGATCGACGAGCGAGACGTTCGATTTCTCCACATAGCCGGCGCTCACCGCCACGTTGGGCGCGGGAGGGGATTCGCCTCCGTCCTGCAGGCGAAAGAGCCCATCGTCGCCGCGCTGCAGGCTCTCCACCGGCGGATCGACCAGCTTGAGCCGCCCCACGACTTCCACGACCTGGGTGTCGGCCGGGTCCATCGCCGAGATCGTTCCGTCCTTGCCGACGAGGAACTCCCGATCCGGCGGCAGCGCGATCGGCTGACCGTCCTCGCCGAGCACGGGCTGGCCGCCGGGCAACTGCAGGATGCCGTTGGGGCTCAACTGGAAACTGCCGGCGCGGGTGTAGGCTTCGCCACCGTCGGGCGTGCGCACGGCGAACCAGCCGGGGCCTGCGATCGCCACGTCGAGCGGCCGCCCGGTGTAATCGAGCGGGCCGGCCTCAAAGTTGGTCGCCACCGTGGCATCCACCGTGAACGCGCGCGAGGGCAGCGCCTCGGTCTGCACCTCGACCGCGCGCAGCCGGTGCATCGCTTCCTTGAAGCCAGCGGTATCCACGTTGGCGAGGTTGTTCGCCACCGCGCCCTGCTGCTCCAGGGTGTATTTCGCGCCGGTCATGGCGATGTAGAGCATGCGATCCATCGCGGTCCTCCTTCAGTGCCTACGTCAGCGCAGGTTGATGACGGTCTGCAGGATCTGGTCCTGCGTCTTGATCGACTGGGCGTTCGCCTGATAAGCGCGCTGCTGCACGATCATGTTGACCAACTCGGCGGTGAGATCGACGTTGGAGGATTCGACCGCCCCGCCTGTGATGAAACCGCGCGTGCCCGCCCCAGGCGTTCCCGCCACACCCGGCCCTGATTCGAGCGAGGAAATCCACAGGTTGTCGCCCATCGACACCAGCCCGTTCGGATTGCGGAAGGACGCGATCGCCACCGTCCCCACCGTGACGACGTTGCCGTTGGTGTAGCGCGCCTGGACTTGCCCCTCTTTCGTGACCGATACGCTCGCCAGTTCTCCGGCGGGAACACCATCCTGGCTGATGGTATTGACCGAAGAAGGGAGGGCGAATTGGGTCGCTGTTAAATTGATATCGATCGTACTATCGCTTGCTCCAACAGGCCCCCCAATCGTTGCTCCATTGGCCAACGTAATACCAGAAAAAGACAAGGGCGATCCACCTGTCAAAGCTCCAGAGGCGTCGAATTGCAAAGATCCAAGATTCACAGGATTTCCTGCAGGAGTCGCCGTAGGATCTGTCGCAGGATCACCAGACAACGAACCATAAACATTCCAAGTCGACGGATTACCCGCAGCCGTTCGCACGAAATACAGATTCAAATTGTGGGCGATCCCCAGCGAGTCGTAGGTCACGACCGTCGTGGAAAAATTATAGGTTTTGGGATCATTTGGATTGAACGTTCCGGTCATTACCGGCTGGTTGGCATCCAGATTCAAGGTCATATCCACTGTCGAAGTTTCCCGCGGTGTCCCGGTATCGTAGGGCACCTTGATCGGCACCGCGTCCCCCGCCCCCGCCGTTCCGGGATAGCCAAGCAACTGATAGCCAGTAGCCGTGATCACGTAGCCATCCTTGTCGAGCTGGAATTCCCCGGCGCGGGTGTAATACATCTGGTTGTCGCCCAGCACCGGGCGCTTCACCATGAAGAAACCGTCGCCGTTGATCGCCATGTCGAGCGAATTGCCCGTCTCGGTGATGCTGCCCTGGCTGAAATTCTGACGGATGGCCGCCACGCGCGAGCCGCTGCCCACCTGCTTGTACGGGTCGGCACCCAGCGTGGAGGAATAGACGTCGGCGAACACCGTCTGGCTCGCCTTGAAGCCGGTGGTGTTGGCGTTGGCCACGTTGTGGCTGATGACGTCGAGCGCCTGCGAAGAGCTGGATAGGCCGCTCAAGCCTTGTTGGAATGCCATGATCCTCTCCT
>JAQUGB010000114.1 GCA_028684345.1 Tepidiphilus sp.
TATATTTGTCCATAAAAAAATAATGGGAGGAGGAAATGGAACGACGTCGTTTCATCCAAGGGACTGGGTTGGCCGGAATTCTTGCTTCTGGCGTCGCCCCGGCCGTCGTGATGGCCCAGCGCAACGTCCGCTGGCGTCTGGCTTCGAGCTATCCGCGTTCGCTCGATACGCTCTTTGGCGTGAGCGAAGATTTTGCCCGCAACATTGCCGATCTCACCGACAGCGCTTTCCAGATCGACGTCTCTGCCGGCGGGGAGATCGTCCCGGCGCTGAGCGTGTTCGATGCGGTGCAAAACGGCACGGTGGAAATGGCGCACGCCATCACCTTCTATTTCATCGGCAAGAACGAGGCCTTCGCCTTTGATGCGATCCTGCCCTTCGGTATGAATGCCCGCATGATGAATGCCTGGATGTACGACGGTGGGGGATTGCAGCTCCTGCGTGAGATCTATGCCCGCTATGGCATCGTCAACTTCCCGCTCGGTAATACCGGCACCCAATGGGGTGGGTGGTATCGCAAGGAGATTCGCTCGGTCGAGGATCTCAAGGGCTTGAAGATGCGCATGGGCAACATGGCCGGCCATGTGCTCGGCAAACTCGGGGCGGTATCCCAGGCCATTCCCGGCGGTGAGGTCTATCAGGCGCTCGAGAAAGGGACGATCGATGCGGTGGAATGGAGCTCTCCCTATGATGACCAGAAACTGGGTTTCCATCGCGTCGCTCCCTATGGTTATTATCCGGCATGGTGGGAGGGTAGTGCGCAGGTGACCTTGCTCGTCAATGCCAAAGCCTACGAGACCCTGCCAAAGGCCTATCGAGAAGCGATGCGCATCGCCGCCACCGACGCGCACACGCGAATGCTCGCCAAGTACGATGCGCGCAATCCCGAGGCGCTGCGTCGCCTCATCGCCGAGGGCGCCAAGATCCAGCGTATGCCCAAAGAAGTGATGGACGCGGCCTTCAAGGCGAGCCGAGAGGTCTTTGCCGAGTTCGAGGCGAAGAACGAAGATTTCCGCCGGCTGAACGCCCACTATCAAAAGTTCCTGCGCGACGAATACGCCTGGTTCCGTCTCTCGGAACTCAGCTACGATCAATACATGGCCGCGGCGCCGCTGTGAAGGGGGAGCGAACATGAATGACTCGATGGGGGTGGGCCGTGAATTACCGCCCGCCCTCGTGGCACGGCTCACGGCATGTCTGGGCGAGCGTTTCAGCCTCTCTTCGGGGGTACGCGCCCACCACGGGCACGACGAATCCCATTTTCCCGATCAACCCCCACAGGCAGTGGCCTTCGTCGCCAGCACCGCGGAGGTGGTCGAAGTAGTACGTGCCTGCGCCGAATACGGTGTGCCGCTCATACCCTACGGCACGGGCACTTCGCTCGAGGGGCATGTACTCGCACCCTATGGCGGGGTGAGCGTGGACGTTTCCCAGATGAATCACGTCCTGGAGATCGACGCCGAGGACATGCTCGCGGTGGTGCAGCCGGGGGTGACGCGTAAGCAGCTCAACGCCGCCTTGCGGGGTACGGGGCTCTTCTTTCCCATCGATCCTGGGGCGGACGCATCGATCGGCGGCATGACCGCTACGCGCGCATCGGGCACCAACGCCGTGCGCTACGGCACCATGCGCGAGAACGTGCTGGCGCTCGAGGTGGTGCTCGCCGACGGGCGGGTGCTGCGTACCGGCACTCGGGCGAAGAAGTCTTCCGCAGGCTATGATCTGACGCGCCTCTTCGTCGGCTCCGAAGGAACCTTGGGCATCTTCACCGAGATCACGGTGCGCCTGCACCCCCTGCCGGAAGATTCGGCGGTGGCGGTGGTGCGTTTTCCTTCGATGCAGGCGGCGGTGGAAACGGTGATCCGCACCATCCAGAGCGGCGTGCCCATCGGGCGCGTCGAATTCCTCGACGAGGTCTCGATCCACGCCATCAACCGCTACAGCAAGACGGACCTTGCCGAAGCGCCCACGCTCTTCTTCGAATTCCAGGGCTCGCCCCGCGCGATCGAGGAACAGGTGGCACTCGTTGAAGAGCTCGCCCGCGAACACGGCGCCGAGGACTTCGCCTGGGCGAACCGTCCGGAAGAACGGTCGCGCTTGTGGGAGGCGCGGCATCAGGCCTACTTTGCCTGCATCAACCTGCGTCCGGGTTGCCGCGGCATCACCACCGATTCCTGCGTGCCGATTTCCAAGCTGGCCGAGGCGGTGCTGCGGGCACGCGCCGCGATCGATGCTTCCGGCTTGATCGCCCCCATCCTGGGGCACGTGGGCGACGGCAATTTCCACACCGTGATTTTGATCGACCCCGAAGACGCTACCGAGCTCGAACGCGCCGAGGCCCTGAGCGCCGAGCTCGTGGAGATTGCGCAGTCCTTGGGTGGAACCTGTAGTGGCGAGCACGGCGTGGGGATGGGAAAGCGCGAGTTCGTTGCCCGTGAAGCAGGGGAGGTGGGGGTGGCGGTGATGCGCGCCATCAAGACCGCGTTCGACCCTCGCGGGATCCTCAATCCTGGAAAGCTCGTGCCGTGACCGAGCGCAAATCGGCTCGCCATCGGTCGATTGTCTTATATAATTCGCACCTTTTCCGCGGAGGAACGCCGCGATGCAGTTTTGGCTGAAGGTGTCGCGTGGCATCGATGCATTCACCCGGTTCTTCGGGCGGCTGGCGATGTGGCTGATCCTGGCCGCAACGTTCTTGAGTGCGATCAATGCCCTCGTGCGAAAGATGTTCAATGTGGGCTCGAACGCCTTGCTCGAAGCGCAGTGGTACCTCTACGCTGCGGCTTTCTTGATCGCAGCGGCTCTGACGCTGCGCAACAACGAGCACGTGCGCATCGACATCCTGATCTCGCGTTTCTCGCCTCGTACCCAGGCATGGATGGACCTTTTCGGCATCGTTTTCATGATGTTGCCGGTGTGTCTGGGCGTGCTCTATTTCTCTCTTCCTTTCTTTTGGCAGGCCTACGTATCGGGTGAGATGTCCTCGAACTCCGGCGGGCTCATCCGCTGGCCGGTCTATCTCATGATCCCGGTCGGATTTACGCTCTTGCTCTTGCAGGGGGTTTCGGAGGCGATAAAGCGCATCGCTTTTCTCGAGGGAGCCTTGCCATCACCTTTCGTGAAGGAAAGCGACGAGATACGCTCGCCCGACGGCGCCGAAGGAGCGCGATGATGGCATGGCTCGCGGAAAACCTCGCTCCGTTGATGTTCCTGGGGCTGGTCGTCTTTTTGCTCTATGGCTTTCCCGTCGTCTTCGCCTTGGGGGCCTGCGGGCTTTTCTTCGGGCTGATCGGCATCGAGCTCGGCCTGCTCTCGCCGGCGTTCTTCCAGGCGCTGCCGCTGCGCATCTTCGGCATCATGCAGAACGAGACCTTGCTCGCCGTGCCCTTTTTCACCTTGATGGGCCTGGTGCTCGAGCGCTCGGGCATGGCCGAGGACCTACTCGACACCATCGGTCAGCTCTTCGGTTCGGTGCGCGGGGGGCTGGCCTTTGCCGTGATTTTCGTCGGGGCGCTGCTTGCGGCCACCACGGGCGTGGTGGCCGCCTCGGTGATCTCCATGGGGCTCATCTCGCTGCCCATCATGCTGCGCTATGGCTACGACCGTAAGCTCGCGACCGGTGTGATCGCCGCTTCGGGTACTTTGGCGCAGATTCTGCCGCCCTCGCTCGTACTGATCGTGCTCGCCGACCAGCTGGGCAAGAGCGTAGGCGATCTCTACAAGGGGGCGTTCATCCCTGCGTTTGCCCTGGTCGGACTCTACGTGCTCTACGTGGTCGGCCTGACCTTCCTGCGTCCGCGTGCCTTGCCGGCTTTGCCGCCGGAGGCGCGCACCATCCGCGAGGACGACGGCTCGAGCGGTACGCGTTCGGTGGTCGTCTTGGCGGCGATCGCGACGGTCGTGGGAATCGCCTTCGGGCAGTATTACGGCGAGCTGGTTGCCTGGCTCGGTGGCAGTGAGCCTCAGGATCGGCCGATCGACGAGACGGTCGTGGTGGCCACGTGCGTCGCGGCGGGTCTGGCGTTCGTGGTTGCGCTCGTCAACCGGGTTTTCCGCCTGGGTTTGCTCTCGCGCATGGCTGAGCGTGTCACGTTCGTGCTGATTCCACCGCTCGCGCTCATTTTCCTCGTCCTCGGCACCATCTTCCTCGGGGTGGCCACGCCCACCGAAGGTGGGGCGATGGGCGCGGTGGGGGCGATGCTGCTCGCCTTGGCGAGGAGACGCCTCAGTTTTTCTTTGCTGGTTCAGGCATTGAAGGGAACGACGGTACTGTCCTCCTTCGTGATGTTCATTCTCATCGGCGCGACCATATTCAACTTGACCTTCCAGGGGGTAGGAGGCAGCCACTGGGTACAGCACCTGCTCACGCAACTGCCCGGTGGACAGATGGGCTTTCTCATCTTCGCGGCGCTCTTTGTCTTCGTGCTCGCTTTTTTCCTCGACTACTTCGAGCTCGCCTTCATCGTCATCCCGCTGCTCGGACCGGCGGCCCATGCTTTGGGGATCGATCTCATCTGGTTCGGCGTGCTCATCGCCATGGTGATGCAGACCTCTTTCCTGCATCCGCCTTTCGGCTTTGCCCTGTTCTTCTTGCGTAGCGTGGCACCGGCGGGCGAATACGCCGATGCCGTGACCGGCAAGAAGATCCGCGGCATATCCACTGCTGAAATCTACTGGGGAGCGATCCCCTTCCTGATCCTGCAGTTGGTGATGGTCGGCTTGCTGATCGCCTTCCCGAGCCTGGTGACGATGAGTTTTTCCCAGGTCGAGACAGTGGATCTGGAAAAAATCGAGATTCCCGTCGGAGATCAGGGATGGGGAACGGAAGGCACCTCGGAATCGGATGACGCCAAGGGGGGCGCGGGCTGGTGATCCGGGGCGAAACGGTGCAGCAGCGCCTGGGTTCCCGGGTGATGCCGCTTGCGCTCGAGGGTGAGTAGATAGTAGTGCTCGGTAATATCGGGGAGCGACCCAAGACAGCGCAGGACTCCACTTTCGCACAGCGTCGGTTCGAGGATGGCGGGGGCAGGAAAGATGCCCGCCCCGTTCTCCGCCAGGGTGCGCATGAGGGCGCTGTCGTCGAATTCACCCACGATATGCGGTGTGACATGGTGCTCGTCGAACAGCTGCAACAAGGCCAGGCGGGTCGCCGAGTGCTCACCGGGCAACAGCAAAGGGGCCGCGTCGAGAGACTGCGGCAAGGGGCCGGTCAGGCTGAAGTCGGCGCGGGCGTACAGGGCGAGCTGGGATTCGATCAGCAGTCGGCATTGCAGCTTGTGCCCGAGCTGCGTGGGCGGCGGGCCATCGGCGATGAGTGCGTCGAGCCGGCCCAGCATGAGTTCGCTCAGCAAGCGGGGTAGCGGCTCTTCGGCCACGCTCAGGCGCAACCTCGGTCGGTGTTCGAGTACGGGCTCGAGCAGCAGCGCCGCGAGCGATTTTGGCACGATGTCGAGCAAACCCAGACGATAGGGTAGGGAGGGTCGTTCGTCCGCGTGCGCGAGAGCGGCTTCCAATTCTTCGGTGAGACCGAAGATCCGCTCGGCGTAGCGCAAGGCGATCTTGCCGGCTTCGGTGAGTTCGATGCCGCGCCCCTTGCGCCGTAGCAGACGGCGACCGAGTGCGCCTTCGAGTACGCCGATCTGCCCCGAAATGGTCTGGGGGGTGAGGCCGCTGGTCTCGGCGGCGCGCTGGATGCTGCCCGTGCGACCGACGAGCCAGAAATGATGGAGTTGCTTCAGACTGATCATTCGAATTTCCCGAAGAGTTTTTGCATTTTTTTCTGATTTTATCTGAGTCTGCTTGA
>JAQUGB010000115.1 GCA_028684345.1 Tepidiphilus sp.
CGCTCGGGAATCACCTCACCGTCGCGGTTGCGCCAGCGCGCGAGCCGATACACCTGAGTCTTATACACATCCTTGAGCACGGCAAAGCCGCCTGCCATGTCGCCGTAGAGCGTGGCGTAGCCGGTGGCCATCTCGCTCTTGTTGCCGGTAGTGAGCACCAGCGCCCCCGTCTTGTTGGAAAGCGCCATGAGGAGCACCCCGCGGATGCGCGACTGCAGGTTCTCTTCGGTAGTATCCGGCGGAAGTCCCGCGAAGAAGGGTTCCAGCATCGCCGCAAACGTGTTCATCGCCGGCTCGATGGGGATGACGTCGTAGCGCACGCCGAACCGGGCGGCGAGCGTCGCGGCGTCTTCCAGGCTCATGCTCGCCGTATAGGGCGAAGGCAGCATTACGGCGCGCACGCGCTCCGGCCCCAGGGCATCGACGGCGAGGCACAGCGTGAGCGCCGAATCGATGCCGCCGGAGAGCCCGATGATCGCGCCGGGGAAACCATTCTTGCCGAGATAATCGCACACCCCCAGCACCAGCGCCCGATAGAGCTCTTCTTCCGGCGGCAAGGGGTCGAAGGAAGGCGCATGCGGCTGCCAGCGCCCCTCGCGCCACTCGAGCACCGCCTCGTCCTCGGCGAAGAACGGCCCCTGCCAGGCCACGGCGCCTTGCGCGTCGAGCGCGAAGGAGGCGCCGTCGAACACGAGCTCGTCCTGCCCCCCCACCATGTTGAGGTAGAGCAACGCCCGGCCGGATGCCCGGACCCGCTCGGCGATCACGGCTTGCCGCTCACGCCACTTCTGCTGGTGATAGGGCGAGGCGTTGAGCGCCACGACGAGCTCCGCGCCCTGCGCCACGGACTCTTCCACCGGCCCGGCCGACCAGGCATCCTCGCAGATCACCACGCCCACCCGCACGCCCTGGTGGGTGAAGACGAGGGGCTCATTGCCAGCGCAGAAGTAGCGTTTCTCGTCGAAGACGGCGTAGTTCGGCAACCGGCGCTTGCGATAGAGCCCGTCGATGCGGCCATCGCGCAGCAGCGCCGCCGCGTTGAAGCGCCCGCCCTCGTCGGCCCAGGGCACGCCGACGAGCAGCGCCGGCCCCGCAGCCGTACGCGCCGCCAAGGATTCCAGATGGCGGCGCGCCGCACGGTAGAAGTCGGGGCGCAACAGCAGATCTTCGGGCGGATAGCCGCTCAGGGCGAGTTCCGGGGTGAGCACGAGCTCGGCGCCCTGGGCGGCGAGCCGCGCGAGTGCCCCGGCGATGAGGGCTTCATTGTGGGCGAAATCGCCCACCACCGGGTCGATCTGGGCCACGCCCAGGCGCAGTGCGCTCATCCCATCGGGGCCGTTTTACTGGGCCGACGAGGCGTTCTTCACGCCGGCGAGGATCTCCTGCTTGGCCTCTTCGACGCCCGCCCAGCCGAGCACCTTGACCCACTTGCCCGGCTCCAGGTCCTTGTAGTGCTCGAAGAAATGCACGGTCTGTTTCAGCAGGAGCTCCGGCAGATCCTCGAGTGACTGCACTTTGTCATAGAGCGGGGTGAGCTTGGACACCGGCACCGCCACCACCTTGGCGTCGACGCCCGATTCGTCTTCCATCTTCAGCAAACCCACCGGGCGGCAGCGGATCACCACCCCCGGCTGCAGGGGAAACGGCGTGACCACGAGCACGTCGACCGGATCGCCGTCACCGGCCACCGTGTGCGGCACATAGCCGTAATTGAGCGGATAGCGCATCGTCGTGCCCATGAAGCGATCGACGAAGATCGCCCCGCTGTCCTTGTCCACCTCGAACTTGATCGGATCGGACTGCGCCGGGATCTCGATGATGACGTTGATGTCGTTGGGCACGTCCTTGCCGGCGGAAACGCGTTCGAAAGCCATGAAACTCCTCCCTCGTACAAAAAACCGCAGCCGGAAGCAAACCGGCCTGACCGGGGAGGATTATATAACGCCCCCTTCTCGCTTCAGACGTGGCAGACCACGCCCTGCCAGATCATGCCGCCCAGCTGCGGTGCGCGCCACAAGCCGAGCAGACCGAAGGCGATCACCAAGAGTCCCGCGGCGCGGCGCACCCAAGGGTGTCCCGCCACGTCGCGAAAGCGCCGCAGCAGCAGCCCGGCGGCGAGAAGATTGGGCAGCGTCCCCAGGCCGAAAGCGAGCATCACCCCGGCGCCGCGCACCCCGTCGCCCGCGAGCAGCGCCGTAGCGAGCACGCTATAGACGAGCCCGCAGGGCAGAAAACCCCACAGCAGACCGAGCGGAAACGCCTGCACCACCGAGCGCACCGGCAGGAAACGGCGCGTGGCCGGCTGCACCCAACGCCATAAGCGGTGGCCGGCACGCTCGAACGGCGCGAGCCAACGCGTCTGGCCCAGGAAATAAAGCCCCATGGCCACCAGCATGAGATTGGCGAGCACGTAGAGCGTGAGCTGCACCGGCAGCACCCCTTCGAGCATTCCGCCGATGGCCCCCAGCCAGCCAAGGAATGCCCCCAGCAAGGTGTAGGTGGTGATGCGCCCAAGGTTGTAGGCCAGGTGCAGCGGCCACTTCGCCCCCTGCGCCGTCTGCAGCGATAGCGCCCCGACGATGCCGCCGCACATGCCGAGACAATGCACCCCGCCCAGGAGGCCGATGAGGAACACCGCGAAAAAACCGCTCCAGGCCACGCCGCCGCCTCAGATCACGCGCGAATAACGCGCCCGCTCGCGATCGTGGCGCAGGTAACGGTCGAACACCATGGCGATCGCCCGCACGAGCAGGCGCCCCGGCGGCAGCACCGTGATCCAGCGATCCCCGATCTCCACCAGCCCCGCCTCGGCCATGCGCGCCAAGTCGTCGAGCTCCGGCGCGAAATAACGGCGGAAATCGATGAGGTGCGCGATCTCGATCGACTCGATCGACAGCTCGAAATGGCACATCAACGCCTGGATGATGGAGCGGCGCAGCACGTCGTCGGCGGTCAGCTCCACGCCGCGCAGCACCGGCAGCTCACCGCGCTCGAGCGCGTCGTAGTAATCTTCCTCCGTCTTGTGATTCTGGGCGTAGATCGCCCCCAGTTTGCTGATGGAGGAAATGCCGAAGGCGATCATGTCGCACTCGGCCTGGGTCGAATACCCCTGGAAATTGCGGTGCAACCGCCCCTGCCGCTGGGCGATCGTCAGTTCGTCGTCGGGCTTGGCGAAGTGATCCATCCCGATATAGACGTAACCGGCATCGACCAGGCGCTCGATGGCGTACTTCATGATGCCGAGCTTGTCGGCCGCCGTGGGCAGCGCCGCCTCCTCGATGCGCCGCTGCGGCTTGAAGAGCCGCGGCAGGTGGGCATAGCTGTAGAGCGAGAGGCGATGGGGCGAGAGTTCGATCACCCGCTCGAGCGTGGCGGCAAAGCGCTCCACCGTCTGGTGCGGCAAACCATAGATCAGGTCCATGCTCACCGACTTGAAACCGTTTTCGCGCGCCGCCTCCAGCACCGCCGCCGTTTCGTCGAAACTCTGGATGCGATTGACTGCCGCCTGCACCAGCGGGTCGAAGTCCTGTACCCCGATGCTCATGCGGTTGAAACCGAGCTCGGCGAGCAAGGCCACCTGCGCCGCCGCCACCTTGCGCGGATCGACCTCGATGGAAAATTCACCGTGCTCGGCGAGCTGGAAACGCGCCCGGATCGCTCTCATCAACCGGCGCATCTCGTCTTCGGCAAGGAAAGTGGGCGTACCGCCGCCCAAATGCAACTGAGTGACCTCACGGCCACCGGCCAGATGCCGATCGACGAGCTCGATCTCGCGCTCGAGGAAATCGAGATAGCGCGCGCTGCGGGAATGATCCTTGGTGATGATCTTGTTGCAGGCGCAATAGTAACAAATCGTATTACAGAAGGGGATGTGCACGTATAATGACAGCGGCCGGTTCAAGCCTCCGACTTCCCGGCTCCCGAGCCAGCGGGCATACTGGGCCGGACCGAAGGCTTCGACGAAGCGATCCGCCGTCGGATAGGAGGTATAGCGCGGCCCGCTGATGTCGAAGCGCCGGATCAGCTCCGGATCGACGACGAGGCGATGGGTTTCTTGCATCGTAGCACTCATGGACGGACGCCCACCTGGTTTTCCTGCGTTAGATTCTCATAATATGGCACGAAACGGCCGACGACAGGTTGACCGTCATCAACGAAAACGTTTCCTTTCCCCCCAGAGAAGCACAATGGACCTCCAACTTCCGCCCACCTTGCGCCAATTGCGCGTGGCCTGCTCCCAGTGCAACCTCATGGAACTGTGCCTGCCGGTCGGGCTGAGCGAAGAAGACGTGGCCCGCATCGAGGAACTCATCGGCACCCGGCGCAAGCTCAAACGCCATCAAGCGCTCTACGAGGTGCGCAGCCCCTTCCAAGCGCTCTACGCCATCCGTGCCGGCTCGTTCAAGACGACCATCGTGCTCGAGGATGGCCGAGAGCAGGTCACCGGGTTCCAGATGACCGGTGAGCTGCTGGGCTTGGACGGCATCAGCACGGGGCAGCACGTCGTCAGCGCCATCGCACTCGAAGACAGCGAAGCCTGTGTGATCGAATACGCCCGCCTCGAAGCGCTCGCACGCGAGATCCAGGGGCTACAGGCGCAGTTTCACAAGGTACTCTCGCGCGAGATCGTACGCGAACAAAGCGTCATGATGCTGCTCGGCACCATGCGCGCCGAAGAGCGGCTCGCTGCCTTCCTGCTCAACCTGGCGCAGCGCTTCGCCGCCCGCGGTTTCTCGGGCACGGAATTTCGGCTGCGGATGACCCGTGAAGAAATCGGCTCCTACCTCGGGCTCAAACTCGAGACGGTCTCCCGCACCCTATCCCACTTTCAAGAAGAAGGGCTCATCGAGGTGCAGCACAAGAACATCCGGCTGCGCGACCGGGAGCGCCTGCGTGGTCTCATCCAGGCGCCCCTGTCTCACTAAACACGAACCGGCGCGCCGTCAGCGCTCGAGGACGTAGCTTCCCGGCGCCTTTCCGAGTGAAGGCACGCTCGCCGGGTCCTTCGGCGCCACCAGTTCGCCCGCCTGCGGTCTGAGCCAGGCGACCCAATCGTCCCACCAGCTGTTGGGATGCTCGGGTGCCGACTTGAGCCAGGAATCGGCTCGCGGCACCGGATCGCCGACGTCGCTCACCCAGTACTTGCGCTTTGGTGGATCTTTCGGCGGGTTGACGATACCCAGGATGTGACCCGAGCTCGACAGCACATAGCGCCGCGGCCCGCGCACGTGCCGCAGCAGCTTGAAAGTCTGCTGCCAGGGGGCAATGTGATCGTCTTCGGTGCCCACGGCATAGACCGGTTGCACGATCTGGCGCAGATCCACGGGAACGCCCGCCAGGGTCAGCGCATCGGGCTGGATGAGGCGGTTGTTGAGATAGAACTCGCGCAGATACCAGCAGTGCATCTTCGCCGGCATGCGCGTCGGATCCATGTTCCAGTAGAGCACGTCGAAAGGCGCCGGCTCCTCGCCGTAGAGCCAGCCGTGCACGACGTAGCGCCAGATGAGACTGTTGGAGCGTAACAAGCGAAACGCCTCAGCCATGTCCTCGCCGCGCAGATAACCGTCGAGCTGCATCTTGCGGCAGAGAAAATCGACGGTGGCTGGATCGATGAAGACTTCGATGTCGCCCGGAGCCGAAAAATCGACGAGCGTGGTGAGAAACGTCGCGTTTGCCACGGGTGAAGCCTCGACACCCACCCTGCGGTTGATCACCGAGAGATAGGACGCCAGCGCGGTGCCACCGATGCAATAGCCCACGGCATTGACCTTGTCGGC
>JAQUGB010000116.1 GCA_028684345.1 Tepidiphilus sp.
GGAGGCAACGATTCATCGCTACGTCTGGCTGTACAATCACCACATTCCCCAGAAAGCCCTGGGACATGTCCCGCCCATCGAGGCCATGAAAAGATGGTACAAAGAAAAACCGGAACTTTTCATAAAAATTCCACGCAATCGTCCGGGACCTGACATCTAACTGACGAAAAACACGGAAATTTCAAAACGCATTCTTAAAACGTGGTTCAAACCAAAGGAGAATGGAATGAAGGCTGCTGTTTATTTCGGGCCAGAAGACATCCGCTGTACCGACATTGCTGATCCGGTAATCCGCGCCGATCACGAAATATTGGTGGCGGTCTGCGCTACGTCTATATGCGGTTCCGATCTTCATATGTATCGAGGGGCACTGGACCCCATTATGGAAAAGGGACGATCACAGACCGGACATGAACTGATCGGCGAGGTAGTCGATGTCGGCAAGTCAGTCGGACGGTTCAAGAAGGGGGATCGCGTTAGCATGGCCTATTCGTGCTCATGTGGCGATTGCTATATGTGCAAAGTCGGCCAGACGGCGCACTGCGAAACGACCCAGAAGGCGGTCTACGGGTTTGGCATACCGTTTGGTAACCTCAATGGAACCCATGCGGAACTCATGGTGCTGCCGCATGCCGACGCGCATACGATTCATGTCCCAAATGCGATTCCCGATGCCGCGGCCCTGACCCTGTCCTGCAACCTCCCGTCGGCCATCATCGCTAATAGGCTTGCTGATATTCAACCCGGCGAGTCGGTCGCGCTCATCGGCTGCGGGCCGACCGGATTGATGACGCTCGATATTTCCTTGAAGCGTGCTCCGGGGCGCTGTGTCGCGATCGATCGAGTACCACATCGCCTAGCTGCGGCGGCGAAGAAGGGCGCGACGACCGTCGACGCCAGCCAGCCGGATTGGAAAGAGAAGGCGATTGCGCAATGCGGAGGCCGTGGGTTCGACAAGGTTATCGAAGTCGTTGGCTATCCGGAAACCCTGCAGATGTGTCTGGATATCGTTCGACCCGGAGGTACGGTTGCGGCCATCGGAGTGTTCACTGATGGTCAGTTCAATCTGAATTTGGCTGACGTTTCCCTGCGCGACATCACCCTGCACTTGAACGGATTCGCTAACGTCCAGCCGTATATGTGGGACGGGCTTCGGTTGCTCGAGAATGGAGTGGTAAATCCACAGGAATATTTTTCACACGAGTTTGGACTGCGTGATATCGATAAGGCATATGCTACTTTCTATAATAAGACGGACGGTGCGATGAAGATGCTCATTCGCCCCTGACAGCTATCGAAACGGCAATTATTTTGACACGGAGAGATGGATCGTCGGACCAAAAAGATCAACCGCGGTTCGCGCGCCCGCGGCGATGGCGCAAGGCATCGTCGAGCGTGGCGGCCACCAGGCCGGTGAGGATGAACACGAAACCGGCGAGGTCGTTCCACGGCAGCGTCTCGCCCAGCATGGCCATGGAGGCGAGATAGCCCACCAGCGGCACGCTCAGGGTGGCGAGGCTGGTGGTGATGGCGGGCAGCGCCCGCGTGACGGTGATCATCGCCCAGAAACAGAAAGCGGTGGTGATCGGCCCGTTGTAGAGCAGGATGGCCCACAGCGGGGTTTCCCAGCGGATGTGGGCGACGTCTTCCAGCGCGAGGGAGAGCGGCAGCAGCACCAGGGCCGCGATGCCCATCTGCCAGGGAGCGAGCGAAAGCGGCGTGCCGCGCCAGCGATGGCCCCGTACCTGCACGATCAGTACCGCCCACAGGAGCGCCGCGAGCAGCAGCGCCCCGTTGCCGAACAGCACCTGAGGATCATGCCAATCGAAGGCAAGCGGATTGAACAGGATCAGCACGCCGGCAAGCCCTAGGGTGACGCCCAGCAGCCGCAGGCGCGTGAGCGGCTCGCGCAGCCGCCACACGGCGAGCGGCAAGACCCATAGCGGTGTGGTATAGGCAAGGATGGCCGAACGGCCGGCGGAGACGTATTGCAGGCCGACGTTGACCAGGGCGCTGAAAGCGGCCATCTGCAGCAAACCTACGCCGAGCACCACCGGCCAGTCGTCGCGGTGCGGCCACTGCAATTGCCCGCGCCAGGCGGCCACGGCGGCGAGGATGACGGCGCCGAGTACCATGCGCGCCGCGGCAAACGCGATCGGCGGGATGTACTGCAGGCCGTATTTCATGATGGGCCAGTTGGCCCCCCAGAGGATGACGACGAGCAGCAGCAGGGCCCAGGCGCTACGCGGAGAAGAGGGGGCGGGATCGGACGGCGACATGGTGCTTCGGCCTGCGCTCAGACGTTGAAGAGGAAGTGGATCACGTCGCCGTCCTGAACAACGTAGTCCTTGCCCTCGGCGCGCATTTTGCCGGCTTCTTTTGCGCCGTGTTCGCCGCCGTAGCGGATGAAATCTTCATAGGCGATGGTTTGGGCGCGGATGAAGCCGCGCTCGAAGTCGGTGTGGATGACGCCGGCGGCCTGCGGCGCAGTGGCACCGATGGGAATGGTCCAGGCGCGCACTTCCTTGACACCGGCGGTGAAGTAGGTTTGCAAGCCCAGGAGCCGGTAGGCGGCACGGATGAGCCGGTTCAGGCCCGGTTCTTCCAGCCCCATCTCGGCGAGGAAAGCCTGTTTGTCCTCGTCGTCGAGCTCGGCGATCTCGGCTTCGATCGCGGCGCAGATGGGGACGACTTCGGCGCCTTCGGCGGAGGCGTGTTCGCGTACGGCTTCGAGCAGCGGGTTGTCGGTGAAACCGTTCTCGCTCACGTTCGCGGCGTAGAGCACGGGCTTGGCGGTGAGCAGAAAGAGGGGCTTGAGGAGCGCCCGCTCTTCTTTGCCGAGCGCGAGCGCGCGCACCGGTTTGCCGGCGTCGAGCTGGGCGTAGACCTGTTCGAGCACGGACACGAGCGCCTTGGCCTCCTTGTCCCCGGCCTGCGCCGGCTTGCGCCAGCGGGTGAGGGCCTTTTCCACCGTGGCGAGATCGGCGAGCGCCAGTTCGGTGTCGATCACCTCGATGTCGCGGATCGGGTCGACGCCGCCCGCGACGTGCACCACGTTCGCATCTTCGAAGCAGCGTACGACGTGCACGATGGCATCGGTCTCGCGGATGTTGGCGAGGAACTGGTTGCCCAGACCCTCGCCCTTGCTCGCGCCAGCCACCAGCCCGGCGATGTCGACGAACTCGACGATGGCCGGGACGATGCGCTGTGGCTGCACGATGCGGGCGAGTTCGGCCAGGCGCGGGTCGGGTACTTCGACCACGCCCACGTTGGGTTCGATGGTGCAGAAGGGGTAGTTGGCCGCTTCGATTCCGGCCTTGGTGAGGGCGTTGAAGAGGGTGGATTTTCCGACGTTGGGTAGTCCGACGATGCCGCAGCGCAGACTCATGAGCTTCTTTCCTTGTCCGTTGGGCCGCTCTTGGGCGGTTTGGGTTTGGCGTTGATGCGCCCCATGGCGCGTTCCCAGCGCCCGGCAGCGATGTCGGGCCAGGCGGCGAGCGCGCGTTCGATGGCCTCCTCGCTCGCCTCGCGCTCTTCGGCGCGGGGGGGCTTGAGCACGTAGTGGATCACCGCGTCGCGCTGCCCGGGGTGGCCGATCCCCAGGCGCAGGCGCCAGAAGCGGTCGGTGCCCAGTGCCGCCTGGATATCCTTGAGGCCGTTGTGACCGGCGTGGCTGCCGCCGAATTTCAAGCGCACGTCGCCGGGCGCGAGATCCAGTTCGTCATGGACCACGAGGATCGCTTCGGGTTCGATGCGAAAGAAGCGCGCGAGCGTTCCCACCGCCAGGCCGCTGCGGTTCATGTAGGTGGTGGGCAGGAGCAGCCGCAGCTCGCCCGCGCGGCCGACGAGGCCGTGAAAGCGGGACTCGGGCACGAGCGCGATGCCGAGCAACTTGGCGAGCCGCTCACAAAACCAAAACCCGGCGTTGTGCCGGGTTTGGGCATATTCGGCCCCGGGGTTGCCGAGGCCGACCACGAGGCGCGGCGCCGCGCCGGGTAGTTGCGTCATGGCCGAATGGGGGATCAGCTGGCAGCCGCTTCGCCGCCCTCACCCTCGGCTTCGCCGCGCACCTTGAGCGCCGTGGCCACGACCGGATCGCCTTCACCGTGGTGCACGATCTCGACGCCGGGCGGCAGGCTGAGCTGCGACAGGTGCAGCGACTGTTCAGGCTGCAGGCCGGAGAGATCGACGGTGAGGTATTCGGGCAGATCCTTGGGCAGGCAGCGCACCTCCACTTCGGTGAGCACGTGGCTGACGATGCAGCCGCCGAGCTTGACCGCGGGGCTTTCTTCGGCGCCGATGAAGTGCAGCGGCACGTTGAGGTGGATCTTCTCGTTGGCCGAGACGCGCTGGAAGTCGACGTGCAGCACGAGCGGCTTGTAGGCGTGCCATTGGGCGTCGCGCAGCAGGACGGATTCACGTTCGCCGTCGATTTCGAGCATGAGGATGGAGGCGTGGAAGGCTTCGTTGTTGAGCTGATGGTAGATCTCGTTGTGATCGAGCGTGATCGGCTGGGGTGCCTTGTCGCCACCATAGACGATACCGGGCACGCGGCCGGCACGACGCAGGCGGCGGCTCGCACGCGTTCCCTGCTCGGTTCTCCGGCTGGCTTTCACGGTGATTTGCATCGGGGTTTCTCCTTGCGGTTGCTGGGTGCCGCCCGCGACCAGGCGGCGGAAGATCCGGCGCCGGGGCGCCGGGAAATTTATTCGTGGATCATTCGCTGAAGAGTGAGCTCACCGACTCTTCGTTGCTGATGCGCAGCAGGGTGTCGGCGATGAGCGCGCTCACCGAGATCTGGCGAATCTTGGGGCAGGCGCGCGCGTCGTCGCGCAGCGGAATGGTGTCGGTGACCACGAGCTCGTCGAGTTCGGAATCCTGGATGCGGGCGACCGCCGTGCCCGAGAGCACGGGGTGGGTGCAATAGGCGAGCACGCGGGTGGCGCCGTGCTCTTTGAGCGCCTGGGCGGCCTTGCACAGCGTGCCGGCGGTGTCGACGATGTCGTCCATGATGACGCAGGTACGCCCCTTGACTTCGCCGATGATGTTCATCACCTCCGAGACGTTGGCCTTGGGACGGCGCTTGTCGATGATGGCGAGGTCGCAGTCGAGCCGCTTGGCAAACGCGCGGGCGCGCACGACGCCGCCGACATCGGGCGAGACGACCATGAGGTTCTCATAGCGCTGTTTTTCCAGGTCGTCGAGCAGCACGGGAGTGGCGTAGATGTTGTCCACCGGGATGTCGAAGAAGCCCTGGATTTGGTCGGCGTGCAGATCCATGGTGAGCACGCGCTGAACGCCCACGGCCTGCAGCATGTTGGCCACCACCTTGGCGGTGATGGGCACGCGGGCCGATCGGGGGCGACGGTCTTGCCGCGCGTAGCCGAAATAGGGCAGCGCGGCGGTGATGCGCCAGGCCGAGGCGCGCTTGAGCGCATCGACCAGGACGATGAGCTCCATGAGGTTGTCGTTGGTCGGGGCGCAGGTGGGCTGCAGGATGAAGACGTCCTGACCGCGGACGTTTTCCAGGATCTCGACGTTGATTTCGCCATCGGAGAAACGGCCGACCGTGGCCGCTCCCAGCGGGATGCCCAGGCGCCGCACGACGTCTTGTGCGAGCTTGGGGTTGGCGTTGCCGGTGAAAACCATCATGCTGCCGCGAGGCATGCGTATTCTCCGCACCCGAGTCCGTCTTCACGGGACCAGACCCGTGAAAGTCGAAACGGGCAGGCGATAGTTGC
>JAQUGB010000117.1 GCA_028684345.1 Tepidiphilus sp.
TGGTCGTGACGCGCAGCAGCGCATCGGTCGGCCCGATCTCGGGAATCGGACGCTCCTGCAGTTCGATGCGCCCCGGCGCGACGAACACGGCGGCTTTCATGGTCTTCTTCATAGAGTTCTCCTTGCAGGATGGTGAAGCAGCACCATGCGGCCTCACGCTCCTTTCAGCATAGCACCATCCCCTCGTCGAGAACAGGGAGGCATCCGATTTTGTGTCATAAAGGTATTTGCCAGTTCGACTTCGGAAGTGCGCTTTTCCCAGCATTCGATCCGAGGAATCCCGACACACGCCTTCCCTTGCCAGATCACCACGTCCCAGAGAAAATTTTTTCTCCAACAATACATTACGGCATCGATTTCCCCTCTATACTATTGCGCCAACGACGAGGGGCGCCGACATGACCAAATGGGGGTTCGGGATACGAGCGAAATCTACCCTGGCGCTCTTGCTGGTGTGTCTCGTCGTCCTCGTTCCCGTCGCCGCCATCGGCATGCAGCTCTTTCAGGGTCTGCGCGAGCATTTCGCCGAAACTTGGGCGCGCAATTTCACCGAACTGCACGGCGAGCGCATCGCCGGGCCCCTGTCGCGCGAAGTCGCTCTGGCTCGGCGCTTGGCCGGATCGATGTCGATCCGCAATTGGTTGCGCCGTGAAGACGACGAAGCCTTGCGGCAGCAGGCTCGGCTCGAAGCCGAAGGCTACCGGCGCGATTTTCTCGGCCGTGCCTGGTTCCTGGCCAGTCGCGGCAGCCTCGCCTATTACTTCGACGACGACGCAACCTCCGAAAGCCTCGTCCCCCGCTATCGCCTCGATCCCGAAAAACCGGAAGACGCCTGGTTCTTCGCCACCTTGGCCGCTCCCACCCAGGTCAACATCAACCCCAACCCGGACCGGTGGTTGAAACAGGTCATGGTATGGATCAACGTCGTCGTGGAAGACCAGGGAGAACGCCTGGGCGTGGCAGGAACCGGAGTCGATCTCACCACGTTCATCTCCTCCTTTCTGCACACCACGGAAGCCGGGGTCACCCCCATCATCATCGACCGCAAGGGCGCCATCCAGGCCCACCCCGACCCCCAACGCATCGCCTGGTCCTCCGGCGCCACCGGCACCGTCTCACCCGCGCACACCTTCTCCGAGCAACTGACCGGCAAAGAAGACGCGGCGCACCTGGCCGCCGCCATGCGGCGCGCCGCCGCCACCCCCGGCACGGTCGAGGTCATGCCCGCCCTCCTCGACGGACGCCGGCAGATGCTCGCGATCACCTGGCTCGAACCCTTGCAGTGGTATCTGATCACCGCCGTCGACCTCGAAACCATCCATCTGTTCGAAGATACCTGGGTGCGCATCGCCGTGGGCATCGTCGTGCTCGTGCTGCTCTCCGTTCTGACCCTCTTCACGCTGTCGGTGGATCGCCTTCTGCTCCAACCGCTACGCGGCCTGCACCGTTCCGCCATGGCCCTGGCTTCCGGCCGCTTCGACGTTCCCCCTCCCGATGCAGGGCGAGACGAGCTCGGCGACCTCAACCGCGCCTTCGCCCACATGGCCCGGCAGATCGCCAACCAGACCCAAGAACTGGAGGACGAGGTTCGGGCACGCACGGCCGAGCTTCGGGATGCCAATGCCGCCATGGCTGCCAGCCAGAAAAAACTCGGCGACTCCATCCAATATGCCAGCTTGATCCAGCGTGCGCTGCTGCCGGACCGTGCGCTTGCCACACTGCTGGGCGAACACCATTTCGTCTTATGGCGACCGCGGGACGTGGTCGGCGGAGACTTCTATCTCTTTCGCGCCGAACCCCAGCACTACCTCATAGGCATCGTCGATTGTGCCGGGCATGGCGTACCCGGCTCATTGATGACCATGCTCGCCCGCACCGCCTTCGACGATGCCATGAACCGACATGGCATCGAACATCCAGCCGTACTGCTGGAGCAGGCCGACGCCACCCTGCGTGGCATGCTGGATCAGGCCCATCTGCCGCGTGCCATCGCAGCGAGTACCGATGCCGCCCTGGTTTATGTCGACCGAAACGCCCGGCGGCTTCGTTATGCCGGCGCCCGCATCGACCTCTATTGGAGCGATGGCGATACGGTACATGAGCTGTCCGCCGAACGACGCTCGCTCTGCGATCGCAAAAAAGGGGAATACACCGAAATCGAGATTCCCTTACGAGAAGGCGTCACCTACACCCTCGTCACCGATGGTTATCTGGACCAGGCGGGAGGCGAACACGGTTTCGGGTTTGGCGACACCCGCTTTCGCGAAGTTCTACGGCACGTCGCCCGCCTGCCCTTCGATCACCAGGCCCAAGCCGTGGATGCAGCGCTCGAATCCTGGCGCAGCGGACTGCCGCAGCGCGACGACATCACCCTGTTGTCCTTTCGTATCGATTGAACGGAGTACCTACCATGTTGGACATGGATTTTCTCTGCTTGCGCGAACTACTACAGAATCATCGAATTCTGCTCTGTTTCAATGGTCCGATCTCGCGCAGCCTGATCGAGGAGATAGGATTCGCCCTGAAAAACTACCTCGAAGCCGACCATGCTCGCCCATCGGCTACAATGGATGTCTTTGGAGCCTATGTCGAGCTGACCCAAAACATCCGTCACTACGCTGCGAGCAAGGGATATAGGGATACCGACAGCGCTGCCACCATCCTCGTGGCCTGCGACGAGGATGGTGCCTACCTCATCCAAACGGGGAACGTCGTCGATGCCGCCGACGCGAGCCCGCTCCTCGAACGCATCGCCCAGCTCGCCGCCATGGATCCGATCGAACTCAAGCACGCCTACAAGACGCAGTTGCGCCGCCCTATCGCCCACGGCGCTTCGAGCGGTGCGGGCCTCGGCCTCATCGACATCGCCCGCAAGGCCAGGCGCCCCTTGATCGCCACTCAGCGGCCACTCGATGACGGAAAGATCTTCTTCAGTCTGCGCGCCATCCTCTGATCGCCCCCGACTCGGAGCATGCACATGAGCACCTCGTTCACCCTGCCCGGCACCCAAACCACGCCAACGATCGTTGCCGATTGGAATGAGGGATTGCTGCAGATGTCGGGCGACTCCTACCCGGAAAACTCCTTCGACTTCTTTACCGGCACGCTCGACTGGGTCGAATCGTTTCTCAAACGAGAGCGACGCCCCCTGCGCCTCGAGCTTCGTTTGCTCTACATGAACACCAGCTCGGTCAAAGTCATGATGGACATCTTCGACCTCCTGGAAGATGCCCACAAACTGGGACAAGAAGTCAGTGTCGTCTGGCGTTTCGACCCTCGCAACGAGCGAGTCGAGCTCCTCGCCGAAGAATTCCGCGAAGACTGCACTTTCCCCTTCCACATCTGCGCCGAGGTCTAGGATGAAGGGACTGTCCATCTCACCCTTTGGTCAGACCGACGAGTCGGCTCTGCTGGAAGAAATCGACCGGTTCCTTGCCTCCGGCGCCCATCAGGACAATCCTTTGCGCGATCTACTCGTGCGCCTGCTCACACTGCACCGCCAGCAAAACGAACGATTGCTGCGCCTCATCCACCTCTCCGACGGCTACCACGACCTCGGTCGCATGCAATCCGCCTCCCTGGCGCAACGGCTCGAACGCCACCTGCGCCGGCTGGAGAAACTCGCTCGTATTTCGGACAGATACCAGGATCAACTGCGATCACTCAACGATGCCCTGCTCAAGTCTTCGCTCAAAGACCCGCTCACCGAACTTGGCAATCGACGCTATCTCATGGAACGCCTCGGCGACGGACACTTCCCGGCGAACAATCCGACCGAACCATGCTGCATCGCCATGCTCGACGTCGACCACTTCAAACGCATCAACGACGGCTGGGGCCACGAGATAGGCGACGAGACGCTCAAGCATATCGCCAGCGCCTTGCGAGAAACCATACGCCATAGTGACATCATCGGACGCTGGGGCGGAGAAGAATTCCTCCTGATCTTCCCCGCCACGGAACTCGCCGAAGCCCTCGTGATCGCCGAACGCATACGCCAGGCGATCATGGCCATCTCCATTCCCCATCCTCTCGGCC
Source organism: Tepidiphilus sp. (assembly GCA_028684345.1). Classification (GTDB taxonomy): domain Bacteria; phylum Pseudomonadota; class Gammaproteobacteria; order Burkholderiales; family Rhodocyclaceae; genus Tepidiphilus. The sequence continues at coordinate 4,039 of JAQUGB010000117.1, forward strand.
CTGTCGCCGTCTCGGCCAGTATCGGCCTCACCCTACGCCGGCACGACGAGCCGCTCACCATCACCCTCAACCGCGCCGACGAAGCCCTGCTGCAAGCCAAACGAACGGGACGCAACCGCACCGTGACCGATTAACCGTCGGGCCGCAGAAAAGCAAGAAAACCGTCACGATCGGCTTCAGGGCAAGGCGCCCGAAGCGCCGATGGAGAACGGCGCGCGGGCTCATCCTCCCCGTCGAGCTCCGCGCAGACGCTCACCCGGAAGCGTCGATCTACGTTGGATGTAGACCGCCTGCACCGCCGTGGCAGGCCCGAATGCGCGCCAGACGCTCGTGCGGCGAGACAGGCTCGATCACACGATCGTCCGCTTCGAGATTCGTGCTGATTTGGTGGTAAAAAAAACCCCGATTATTTTGGCATTCGTCGGTCGCCTCCCGAATCGGCCGCATGCTGCAGGCAGTGGCCACGATGCAGCAGTCGCTGCGCGAGATGCTGGGCGAGATCCGTCGCAACACCGACCAGCTCGCCGAAGCGGCCACCACGCTCGCCGTCGTCGCGGGTGACGTGGAACGCGCCGTCACCGAGCAGACGAACCTACTCGCCTTGAACGCCGCGATCGAGGCCGCGCGCGCTGTGAATACGGCCGCGGCTTCGCCGTGGTGGCCGACGAGGTGAGGAAACTGGCCGAGCGCACCACCGTCTCGACTCAAGAAATCACGGAGATGATTACCCACATCCAGCAGGGCACGAAGCAGGCCGTGGTCACCATGGAAACGAGCGTGGCCGAAGTCGAGGAAGGGGTGCAGCTCGCCAACGCGGCGGGCGAATCGATCGAGCGCATCGCCGCAGGCTCGGGCCGCGTCATCGACTACGCCAGCCACATCTCCGACGCCCTCAAGGAACAATCCATCGCCAGCAACCAGGTGGCACGCAACGTCGAGACCATCGTGCAGATGGCCGAGAAGAACCATCAAGCGGTCAACCGCGCCGGCGCCACGGTGAAACTCATCGAGGAGGCGATGCAAACCCTGCGCAACGCCGTCGGACGGTTCAAGATCAATTGAAGATCGATACCATCAATCGCCTGACGGCTCCTGGTCCTTCAGGCATGGTCTTGCGCAGTGAACACCCGCAGCCGGGCCGGCACGAGCCGCACCGGCTGACCGGGGGAAAGCGCCAAGGCAGCGCAGCGCTCGCGCGGCAGCTCGACCTCGAAGCGGCGCGCGGGCTCGCCCTCCCCCTCGAGTTCCACGCGCGCCGTCGCCCCGAAGGCGAGGACGCGGGCCACGCGCGCCGGCACGCCTCGTCCCGACTCGGCCGGAGCAATGTCGAGCTCGAAAGGCCGGGCGAAGGCGACCACCGATTCGCCGGCGGGAAGCGGCGCCTCGTGCGGCAGGAGCGCATCGCCCACCCGCAGCCCCGTTGCTTCCATACGCCCCTCGAAGCGGTTGACCGAACCGAGGAAGTCGTAGACGAAGGGCGTTGCGGGATGGTGATAGACTGCCTCCGGCGTGCCCACCTGTTCGACGCGGCCGCGGTGCATCAGCACCACGCGGTCGGCCACCTCCAGCGCCTCTTCCTGGTCGTGGGTGACGAAAATGGAAGTGACGTGCAGCTCGTCGTGCAACCGGCGCAGCCAGCGGCGCAGTTCCTTGCGCACCTTGGCATCGAGCGCGCCGAAAGG
>JAQUGB010000008.1 GCA_028684345.1 Tepidiphilus sp.
TCTACCAGGCGCTGGAGAAGGTCGAGGGCAAGGCCGAGGAGCTCACTTGGGAGCTCTTCCGCGACACGCTCATCGAACAGGCCGAACAAGGGGTGGATTACTTCACCATCCACGCGGGCGTGCGGCTTGCCCACATCCCGCTCACGGCCGAGCGCCTCACGGGGATCGTCTCGCGCGGCGGCTCGATTTTGGCCAAGTGGTGCCTGGCGCATCACCGGGAGAATTTCCTCTATACGCACTTCGAGGAGATCTGCGAGATCCTGAAAGCCTACGACGTGGCCTTTTCGCTGGGCGACGGCCTGCGCCCCGGCTCGATCTACGACGCGAACGACGCCGCGCAGCTGGCGGAGCTGAAGACGCTGGGCGAGCTTACCCGCATCGCCTGGAAACACGACGTGCAGGTGATGATCGAGGGACCGGGGCACGTGCCCATGCAGCTCATCCGCGAGAACATGGACAAGGAGCTCGAATGGTGCGACGAGGCGCCGTTCTACACCCTCGGGCCGCTCACCACCGACATCGCCCCGGGGTACGACCACATCACCAGCGCCATCGGCGCGGCGCAGATCGGCTGGTACGGCACGGCGATGCTGTGCTACGTCACGCCCAAGGAGCATCTGGGGCTGCCGAACAAGACCGACGTGAAGGAAGGCATCGTCACCTACAAGCTCGCGGCGCACGCGGCCGATCTGGCCAAGGGGCACCCGGGGGCGCAGATCCGCGACAACGCCCTTTCCAAGGCACGCTTCGAGTTCCGCTGGCAAGACCAGTTCAACCTTTCGCTCGACCCGGACAAGGCACGCGAATTCCACGACGAGACGCTGCCCAAGGAGTCGGCCAAGGTGGCGCATTTCTGCTCGATGTGCGGGCCGAAGTTCTGCTCGATGAAGATCACGCAGGAAGTTCGCCTCTACGCCGAAGAGAAGGCGCTCTCGGAGGAGGCGGCGCTCGCCGCGGGTCTGGAGGAGAAGGCGGACGAATTCGTGCGCGGCGGGGCCGAGCTCTATCGTCCCGAATAGCGTCGAGACGATGAGCGCGCTCGTGGCGGAAGAGGAAGACGCGGCGCTCGCCGCGCGCATGCAGGCGTTGCTCGCGCGCGTCTTCGGGCATGCGCGCTTTCGCGGCCCGCAGGCCGAGATCGTGGCGCACGTGGCGCGCGGCGGCGACGCGCTGGTGTTGATGCCCACGGGCGGGGGAAAATCGCTGTGCTACCAGCTGCCGGCGCTGCTGCGCGAGGGCGTGGGGGTGGTGATCTCGCCCCTCATCGCGCTGATGGAGGATCAGGTGGCGGCGCTGCGGGAGAACGGCGTGGCCGCGGCCGCGCTGCACTCGGGTATCGCCCCGGAAGCAGCCGAGGCGATCGAGCGCGCGGCGCGCGAGGGGCGGGTGAAACTCCTCTATTGTGCGCCGGAGCGGCTGCAGACGCGCCGTTTCCTGGAGCTCTTGGACGCGCTCGCCGCGCAGGAAGCGATCGCGCTCTTCGCCATCGACGAGGCCCACTGCGTGTGGCAGTGGGGGCACGACTTCCGCCCCGACTATCTTCACCTGGCGATGCTGCCGGCGCGCTACCCCGAGGTGCCGCGCATCGCGCTCACCGCCACGGCGGACGCGGCGGCCCGCGAGGAAATCGCCGCGCGCCTGGCGCTGCACGAGGCGCGCCGCTTCGTCACCAGTTTCGACCGCCCCAACCTCTTCTACGCCGCCGAGCGCAAGCGCGGCGACGGGCGCGCACAGCTGCTCGCCTTCCTGCGGCGGCAACCGCCCGAGGGCGGCGGCATCGTCTATTGCCTGTCGCGCGGCAAGACGGAGAAGCTCGCCCGCTGGCTGAACGAGCGCGGCATCCCGGCGCTGCCTTACCACGCCGGGCTCACGCACGAGGTACGCGAGCGCCATCAGCGGCGCTTCCTCGCCGAGGATGGCCTGGTGATGACGGCGACCATCGCCTTCGGCATGGGCATCGACAAGCCGGACGTGCGCTTCGTGGCGCATCTCGACCTGCCGCGCTCGCTCGAAGGCTACTACCAGGAGACGGGGCGCGCCGGCCGCGACGGCGAACCGGCGCAGGCCTATCTCCTGTGGGACGGCGAGGACGCGGCGTGGCACCGGCAACTCGTCGAAACATCGGACATGCTGCCGGAGCAAAAGGAGATGGCGCACCGCCGGCTGGACGCGCTGGTGGACATGGTCGCGGGCACCGGCTGCCGGCGGCAGGCGATCCTGGCCTATTTCGGCGAGACCATCGGCCCCTGCGGGCGCTGCGACCGATGCCTGGCGCCAGTGCGGCCGTGGGAGGCGACGGACGCGGCGCGCAAGGCGCTCTCCACGGTGTATCGCACCGGCCAGCGCTACGGCGCGGCACACCTCATCGACGTGCTGCGCGGGCATGCGAGCGAGGCCGTGGTGCGCCGCGGGCACGACCGGGTGAGCACCTACGGCCTGGGGGTCGATCTGCCGGCCGAGACCTGGCAGGCGGTGTTCGGCGAGCTGCTGCTGCGCGGCCATCTCTCGATCGACTTCGAGCGGCATCGCGCCCTGGTGCTCACGCCGCGCGCCAAGCCCCTGCTGCGCGGCGAGGAAACCTTCGCCCTCGCCCTGCCGCGCGCGGCGGCAAAAGGGTCGGCCCGCGGCGCGGGAATGGCGAGCGCGGCGCCGGCGGCGGAACCCCTCTCGCCGTCCGAGCAGGCGCGCTTCGAGCGTCTGCGGCGCTGGCGCCTGCGCCAGGCGCAGGCCGAAGGCGTGCCGGCCTACGTGATCTTCCACGACAAGACCCTGCGCGAACTCGCGCGCCGCGCGCCCGCCACGCTCGCGGAACTGGCCGGCATCGAAGGAATCGGCGCGCGCAAACGGGAGCGCTGGGGCAAGGAATTGCTCGCGCTGCTGGCCGCGGCGAGCGACGAATCCGCAGCGCTCGCGGTGCTCGACAAGGCCGCCGACCAGCCGCCGCTTCCCTCCGATCTGTAGCGTTCCTCGAGGCTGCGACGTGGGAGCGCGGGGTCGTGATAGGAACGGCCTGCCGTGCGAGGCGCTGCGCGGAAAACGACTTATCGTCGGTATTCCAGGAACGCCTCGAGCGTCAATCCGACGTCGCGCGCAATTTGGCGCAGCAACAAGGGCGAGATATCCATCCCTGGATGGTACGGCACGGTCGTGCAGCGACCGTCAGGATGCCGAAACTGCTTGTGCGAACCACGCTGACGCACTTCGATGAATCCAAGCGCGGTCAAAATGGAGATGACCTCGCGCGGCTTGAGAACGGGCAAGCTTCCCACGGCTCATGCAACGGCGACCTGATGGACGCCGATGAACTCGTATTCCATCTTCGGCTCGCCGTCTTCGAGCAGCATGGTAATGACTTCGGCAAGATTGCGGTGCAGCTCATCCAGCGTTCTCCCTTGCGCATGCGCGCCAGGAAAACCTGGGACATAACCCACGAAGAGGCCAGTCTGAGGGCAGCGTTCGATGACAGCGTTATAGACTTTCATCGCGCACCTCGTTCGGTTACCGGTAAGGCACATAGATTACCATGGGAAAAGGGGCGCCGCTGCGATCGATGTGCATGGAACGCTCCCCGATCGGAAAGATGCGTCACCGCCCCGGCGGCTTCAGCAAGCGGGTGCGCTCGCGCTCCAGGCGCGCAGCGCGACGCTCGAGAAACTCCATCTCCTTCACCTGCCGCCGCTCCACCGCCACGCGCTCGCGCACGCGGGCTTTTTCGAAGTCCCGGCGCTGCGCGGGTTTCAGGTCGGCGGGAGGCTCGCGCACCGCCAGCGCCATGCGCTCGTCGGCGTGGCGTGCGCGCAAGGCATCGCGCTCGCGGGCGAGATCGCGCAGCTCGCTTTCGATCTGGGCGAGCCGCTGCTGGCGCAGGGCGAACGCTTGGGGCGATTCGACTACCGCCTCGCGCGTTTTTTTCGTCGCCGCCGACGGAGCCGAGGGCGGCGGCGGACGCAGCGTCACCGCCGCGGCGTCGGGGCCGCAGGGGTTCGCCTCGAAGCGGATGCTGCCGTCAGGGGAGGTACAACGATAGACGAGCGTCTCGCCCGCCGTCACCGCAGGCGCGGCGAGCAGGGCTGCAGGCAGCAGCACGGCGCGGAGGCGAAAAGCCCGGCAACGGAAAAATGCAGTCGGCATGGACGGACGCCTCTACCTGAATATCGAGGCAGTATATCCGGAATCGCTGTCCCGCTCAAAGCCGCCGACCTGCCGCCACAGCCTTCCGCCCCGTGCGGCGGGCTCAGCGCACGATGCCGAAGACGGGCCGATCGTGACGCGGCTGTAGCGGGCGGCTGGTGCGCGGCCCTTGCGTGAGCGGGGCGATCTCGGCGGGGATGGCCTCGAGCGGTTCGCGAAAGACGATCCAGCGCACGTCTTCACGGCACGGCGGCCAAGGCTCGGAGCCCTCGTAGGTGAAGTAAGAGACGTCGACCGGCTCGAGCGTGCGCAGGTCGAGCGGCAATTCGCGCGGCGCGGCGCTGCCCTGCCCCGCCCAGTCCGCCAGTGCGGCGAGCAGCGGATGGGTGCGCTCGGCGGCGACCACGCGCAGCGCCACGAAGAGCCGGGAGCCGTCTTCCGCCCGATGTTGCAGAACCACTTCCCCCAAAGCGACCCGCATCCCGAGCCGGTGCGCTCCGGGGTGATGCCAGCTGATCCGCTCCAGCCGATACCACGTTCCTTGCCACCCCAGGCGCTGTTCCCGCGTCGGCTCGAGCAGCAAGCCTGTCTTGTCCTGCTTCAGGACGACGCGGCTGGGTTGGTAGCGGAAGAAAGGGGGCGGAATATCGGCCGGCGTGGCGCCTTCGAGCGCGATGGGGGATTGACGCTTGCCCTCGCGGCACAGGCGCCAGTCGGGCGAGAGGAGGTGCCAGCGGGCGGGACCGGCCGGGCCGTCGGCGTAGGTCCATTTCTCCGGCATGGGCCGCCGCGCGGCGCGGGCCGACGCGACCCTGCGCGGCGGAGGCGGAGTCGTGGCGGCTCGGCTCGGCGCTGGAGCGGGGGTGACCACCGGCGGGGACAGCAGCCCCGGCGGCGGACGTGAAGGGGTCGGAGGAGGTGCCGGTGGGGATGCCGCCGGGGGCGTAGTAGGCCGCGGCTGCTGCGGCATCGGAGTGTCCCCGGGTGGCGAGGGAAGCGGCAAACCGGCGATTTCGGGCGGGAGAGACTTCGGATCCACGAGGTCCACCCCGAGGGGCAAGACCGGAGGCGCGGCGACAGACGGCTTGGTCCCGTTTCCTTCCATGGCGCTACCGGCCGAGGCGAGGACCTCTTGGGCAATGCGTTGCAAGGCTTCCGCCGAAGGGGGGCTACAGACCGCCATCCACAGGCGCTCATCGACCGTACCGGGCAAGACCGGCGCCGGTTGCGGCGAGTCGATCGTCTCTTCGGCCACGGGAAGATCGTTCGCGTCGAGATACACCCGCTTCACCGTGGTGTAGGTACGGCGCTGGCAGTCGAAGCGGTTGAGCGCCTTCACCGCCGCATAACCCCGCCGTCGGGATTCTTCCGGGCTGAACGTCACCCGCCCCCAGACGACTTTGACCCCGCCCTCGGCGGGGATGAGCGTATCCGGATCGATCTGCACCAGGCGGTCGCGGTCACGGGCCACGGTCTGCCATTCGGCTCGCGCCACCGTGCCAAGCGCACCCAGCACGAGCAGCACGAGCAGACGTCTCCACCATCGTATCGTCATGATTCCGCGTCCCATGATGACCCGCTCCGCCGCGCCCAGCCGCTCTCGATACGTTCGTTATCGGCAGTAGCGAAAAAAACTTGAGCCCCGGAAGGCGGCGGCACCGACGTGGATTTCGGGTAAACTGCACTGGATTCCGCCCTACGATGTCATTTCCATGTTCGTCCTTTTCGAAGACGCCGGCGCATTCAAGGCCGGCACGGTCGTTTCCGAGCAAGAAACCACGCTGCACGTCGAGCCCCCCTCCGGGCGGCGTCTCAAGGTCAAGCGTAACGCGGTTTTGCTACGCTTCGACGAGCCGCCGCCCCAGGTCTTGCTCGACGAAGCGCAGGCACGGGCCGAAGCGCTGGACGTCGATTTCCTGTGGGAAGTCTGCGGGGAGGACGAGTTCTCCTTCCTCGACTTTGCGCGCGAATACCATGGCGCCGAGCCCTCCGCGGTCGACGCGGCCGCGCTGCTGCTGCGGCTGCACGCCGCTCCGATCTACTTTCACCGCAAGGGCAAGGGGCGGTTCCAGAAGGCTCCGCCCGAGATCCTGCAGGCGGCGCTCGCCGGCCTGGAAAAGAAACGCAAGCGCCAGGAGGCGATCGAACGCATGCGCGACGAGCTCCTGGCCGGGCAGCTGCCCGAAGAGATCGCCGCCGCATTGCCGCAGATCCTCTACCGGCCCGATCGCAACCGCCCAGAGACCCAGGCGCTGGAAGCCGCCAGCGTCGCCCTGCGCTGTTCGACCGCCCAGTTGCTGCTTTCCGTGGGCGCGATCGCCTCGACCCACGACTACCACTTCGGCCGCTTCGTGTTCGAGTCCTTTCCCGACGGACTCGATTTCCCCGAGCATGCCGCGCCGGCCTTGCCGGAAGATTTGCCCACGGCCGACGTCGAGGCGTTCTCCATCGACGATCTGTCCACCACCGAGATCGACGACGCATTCTCGGTTTCTCCCCGCCCCGGCGGCGGCTGGCGCATCGGCGTGCACATCGCTGCCCCCGCCCTGGGAATCTCCCCGGGGGATACGATCGATGCCATCGCCCGCAACCGCATGTCCACGGTCTATATGCCGGGGCGCAAGATCACCATGCTCCCGCCGGCGGTGGTGGAACGCTTCACCCTCGCCGAGGGGCACACTCCGCCGGCGTTGTCGCTCTATCTGGACGTAGACGCCTCGCTCGCCATCCAGGGCATGGAGACGCAGCTCGAACGGGTGCCCATCGCCGCCAATCTGCGCCTGCATGCGCTCGAGCCCTTCTTCAACGAGGAAACCCTGCAGGAAGCCTTGCCCGAGGATCTGCCCTGGCGAACCCAGCTGAAACTGCTCTGGGAGCTGGCCACGGTGCTGGAAGCCGGGCGCGGCAAGGCATCCGTGGCGCAGAACCAGATGGATTACATCTTCCATGTCGACTGGGCAGTGACGACCGAAGACGGGCCGGGCTGGGTAACGATCACGCCGCGGCCGCGAGGGGCACCCATCGACAAACTGGTGAGCGAATTCGCCATCCTCACCAACCAGACCTGGGGCCGGCGGCTGGCCGAGCACGATCTGCCCGGCATCTATCGGGTCCAGCCTGCCGGCGGCAAGGTGCGCATGGCACTGGCCGCCGAAAGCCATGAGGGACTGGGCGTCGATTGCTACGCATGGTCGAGCTCCCCCTTGCGCCGTTACGTCGATCTGGTGAACCAGATGCAACTGATCGCTACGGTTCGCGGCACCCCAGCGCCCTTCCCCGAGCGCGGCCCCGAGCTTCTCTCGATCGTGCGCCAGTTCGAGGCGGCCTATCTCTCTTACCAGGAGTTCCAGCGCCACATGGAGCGCTACTGGTGCCTGCGCTGGCTACGGCAGCACCGCATCGCGCGGCTCTGCGCCACGGTGCTGCGCGACGATCTCGTACGCTGTGAGCGCCTGCCGCTGATCGTGAAAGTTCCTTCCCTCCCTCCGCTCGACTCCGGTTGCAGGGTGGAACTGGAAGTGGAAAGCACCGAACTCATCGACCTGGAACTCAAACTGCGATTCCGGCGTCTCATCGGACCAGGTGAGGCGACCGAAGCCGCGCCCGACGAATCCACCACCACGGTGCAATGAACGCGTCTTTCCTGCCCTCCTTTGCAGCTCCTGCGCTGCCACGGCTATGGCGCCGGGTCCGGCACTGGCCCCTCGCCTGGGCCATGCTCCTCTCCGTGAGCCTGCACCTCGTGCTGCTCGCCCTCGAATTCACGCCTCCCGAACCCTCCGCGTCGACCAAACGAGACGAAGGTCTGGAGATCGTGCTCGTCAATGCACGAAACCGCGAAACACCAACGGATGCCAAGGTCCTCGGACAGTCTTCCCTGATCGGCGGAGGAAGCGAACGAAACGCTCCCACGCCGACCACGACCGAAAAACCGCGCGAGCGCGAACTTCCCACGGAAAGCCCCGTCGAGACGCGCGCCCGTCACAATGAGAAGCCCTCCCCGGCGAAACCCACGCTCAGCCGCCGCAACGGCGAAACAGCGGCGTCCGATTCCCCGCAGACTCGGCCCGGCACTCCGGCCCCGAGCGGACTGGACCTGCTCGATCAGACGGCGAGCATCGCCCGCCTGCACGCGGCACTCGACGAAAAGAACCAGCCCCTGAGCGGACCGCGCAGGCGCTTTTTCGGGGCCAACGTGAAGGAATACCGTTTCGCCCGCTACATCGAAGACTGGCGGCTGAAAGTCGAGCGCATCGGCACGCTCAACTACCCCGAGGAAGCCCGAGGCAAGCTCTACGGTAGCCTGCTCATGTCGGTGGCGATCGGTGCCGACGGCGAGCTGCTCGAGGCACGCATCGAACGCTCCTCTGGCCATCCGGTGCTCGACCAGGCGGCGCTGCGCATCGTGCGGCTCGGTGCCCCTTATGCGCCCTTCCCGCCAGAGATCCGTGCCGACACCGACGTGATCGTCATCAAGCGCACCTGGACCTTCACCCGTGAATCGCGCCTGCAAGGGAACTAAACCATGACCGATCGTTACGCCGTTTTCGGCCATCCCGTGGCGCACAGTAAATCTCCCTTCATCCATCACGCTTTTGCCGAGCAAACGGGGCAAGACCTGCGCTACGAGGCGATCGACCCCGGCGCCGAGGGTTTCGCCGCGGCCGCGCGGCGATTCTTTGCCGAGGGCGGGAAAGGCGCCAACGTGACGCTGCCCTTCAAAGAGCAGGCGCTCGCGCTCGCCGACGAGGCGCTGCCGCGCGCGCGCGAGGCCGGAGCCGCCAACACGCTCATCGCGCGCGAGGGGCGACTTCTGGCCGACAACACCGACGGGGTGGGCTTGGTGCGCGATGTGACGCAGCGCCACGACGTACCGCTCGCCGGTGCCGAAGTGCTCCTCCTGGGCGCTGGCGGGGCCGCGCGCGGCGTGCTGGGGCCGCTGCTGCGCGAACGGCCGCAGCGCCTGGTGCTTGCCAACCGCACCCCCGCCCGCGCCGAGGCGCTCGCCGAGGCGTTCGCGGCGCTCGCCGACGAAACGGAAGTGAAGCTGGACGTGCAGACCTGGGAGGCGTTGCGCCCACCCTTCACGCTGCTGATCAACGCCACGAGCGCGAGCCTGGCCGGCGAGCTGCCGCCGCTGCCGCCGGAGCTCTTCGCCGCGCGGCCCTTCGTCTACGACATGATGTACGGCGCCGCGCCCACCCCGTTCCTGCGCGAGGCGGCGCGCCACGGTGCGCGCACCGCCGACGGGCTGGGGATGCTGGTGGAGCAAGCCGCCGAGAGCTTCTTCCTCTGGCGCGGCGTGCGCCCGGACGCGCAGGCGGTGTATGAACGCCTGCGCGCCGCGCTCGCGGGCTGAGGATCAGAGGGGACAGCTCGAAGAACCGTCGCGAGCGGCGGCGGGGCAAGGCGCCCGGAGCGCAGGATGCGAGACATATCACCCAGATAGGCGAGCATCCGAGCACCGCGCAACGCCGCCATGCGGCCGCGCAGCAGGTTATTCGAGGTGTCCAAGGTTGGCGAACGCCCGGCGCGCCGCCTCCACCGTGGCGTCGATGTCGGCTTCGGTGTGCGCCGCCGAGACGAACCCTGCCTCGAAGGCGGAGGGCGCGAAATGATGCCCCGCCGCCAGCATGGCGTGGAAGAATCGCTTGAAGCGCTCGACGTCGCAGGCCATCACCTCGGCGTAGGAACCCGGCACCTGAGGCGCGAAATAAAGGCCGAACATGCCGCCGAGCGAATCGGCCGAGAACGGCACGCCCGCCTCCTCGGCCGCGCGTTGCAGGCCCGAGACGAGGCGCGCGGTGAGCGCTTCGAGCCGCTCGTAGAAACCCGGCTGGGCGACGAGTTCGAGCGAAGCAAGCCCGGCGGCCACCGCCACGGGCGAACCGGAGAGCGTGCCCGCCTGGTACACCGCGCCGAGCGGAGCGACGCATTCCATGATCTCGCGCCGTCCGCCGAAGGCGGCCACCGGCATGCCGCCGCCGATCACCTTGCCCAGCGTGGTGAGGTCGGGCCGGATGCCGGTGCGCCCCTGCATCCCCTGCAGCCCCACGCGGAACCCCGTCATCACCTCGTCGAAGATGAGCACCGCGCCGTGGCGGTCGCACAGCGCGCGCAAGCCTTCGAGAAACCCGGGACGCGGCTTGACGAGGTTCATGTTACCGGCGGCCGGCTCCACGATCACCGCCGCGATCTCGTCGCCGCACTCGGCAAAGGCCGCCTCCACGGCTGCAAGCTCGTTGTAGGGCAGCACCAGGGTATCGCGCGCCGCCCCTTCGGGCACCCCGGCCGAACTCGGGTGCCCGAACGTGAGGGCGCCGGAGCCTGCCTTCACGAGCAGCGCGTCGGCGTGACCGTGGTAGCACCCTTCGAACTTGACGATGCGGGCGCGCCTCGTGTAGCCGCGCGCCAGCCGAATGGCGCTCATCGTGGCCTCGGTGCCCGAACTCACCAGCCGCACCATTTCGAGCGAGGGAAGGAGCGAGGTGAGCCGCTCGGCCATCTCCACTTCCAGCGCCGTAGGGGCGCCAAAGGAGAGGCCGTCGACGGCCGCCCGCTGCACCGCTTCCACGATCTTCGGGTGCGCGTGCCCGGCGATCGCCGGCCCCCAGGCGCCGACGTAATCGATGTAGCGCGCACCGTTCTCGTCCCACAGATACGCTCCTTGTGCGCGCCGGATGAAGCGCGGCGTGCCCCCTACCGAGCGAAACGCCCGCACCGGTGAATTCACCCCGCCCGGGATCACGCGCCGGGCCCTTTCGAACCACGCCTCGTTGCGATCCGTCATCGTTCCCTTCCTTTCTTGCCGAAAACGCGATTGTGCCACGCCGCCCAGGCGAGCGCCCGCTCCAGCGGATCGGGCGCGGCGAAGAGATCCGAGATCACGGCGAGCCAATCGGCCCCGGCAGCGACGAGCTCGTCGGCGCGCTCGAGGGTGATGCCGCCGATCACGGCGATGGGCACCGCCAGCTCGGCACGGGCGCGTCGCAGGAGTTCGAGCGAGGCGCGTTGCGCCCGAGGTTTGGTCGGGGAAGGATACATCGCGCCGAAGGCGACGTAGCTCGCTCCTTCGGCGAGCGCCGCCTTCGCCCGTTCGAGATCCGCATAGCAGCTCGCCCCGATGAGCGCGCGAGGGCCGAGCCGCTCGCGCGCCCGCGCGATCGAACCGTCGTCCCGCCCCAGATGCACGCCCGCCTCGAACCGGGCGGCGAGTTCGACGTCGTCGTTCACGACGAGCGCCGCCCCGGCAGCCCGCACCAGCGGCGCGAGGCGCTCGAGCTGGCGCGCTCGGCCAACGTCATCGAGCGCCTTGTTGCGGTATTGCACCAACACCGGCCCGGCGAGCAGCGCCGTGCGCAACCGCCCAAGGAGAACGTCGTCGTCGGGTTCGTCGGGGGTGATCAGATACAGGCCGCGTCCGGGCAGCCGAGAAAAACGCGTTTGCATTGAATCATGGTATCATGGATCATCGCCGCCACGGCCCGCATGCCAAGAACGGGGATCCGACGTGAACACCGAACGCAAACCACGCATCCTGGTGGTCGACGACAGCAATACCATCCGCCGCAGCGCGGAGATCTTCCTCGGCCAAGCAGGCTATGAAGTCATGCTGGCCGAAGATGGTTTTTCCGCGCTCGCCAAAGTCGTCGATTTCATGCCGGACATCATCTTCATCGACGTGATGATGCCCCGTCTCGATGGTTACCAGACTTGCGCCCTCATCAAGCAGAATCCAAAATTCCGCCATATCCCCGTGATCATGCTCACCTCGAAAGACGGCGTCTTCGACCGGGCGCGCGGGCAGCTCGTGGGCTCCGACGAATATCTCACCAAGCCCTTCACCAAGAACGAGCTGCTGGAAGCGATCGCCCGGCATTGGCCGCCCAAGGCCGAAGCGCACGCTTCAGTGCAAGGAGAGTGATTCCATGCCCATCCGCCGTATCCTCGTCGTCGACGACTCCCCCACCGAGCGGCTCGCGCTCACCGAGCTCCTCACCCATGAAGGCTACCAGGTCATCACTGCCGAGAACGGCGATCAGGCCCTGGCGTTGGCCCGTACCGAATCGCCCGATCTCGTGCTGATGGACGTCGTCATGCCCGGCATCAATGGCTATCAGGCCACACGCCAGCTGCAGCGCGACGCAACCACCAAGCACATCCCGGTGATCATCTGCACCACCAAGGGCCAAGAAGCAGACCGGGTCTGGGGCTTGAGACAGGGCGCCGTGGCCTATCTCGTCAAGCCCATCGACGAAGCGGCGCTGCTTGCCGCCATCCGCAGCATGGGCTAACCATCCATGGCCCGGCGGATTTCCCTTCGTGACTTCCAGCAGCAGCTCGCCGAGCGGCTGCGCGAAGCTTCCGTAAGCCGCCTCGAGCACTGGTTGGTACTCCGTGCCGGTGGACGGCGCCTGCTCCTGCCGCTCACCGACGCGACGGCCATCGCCGACGAATTCGCGCTCGCCCCCATTCCCCATGCGCCGGGCGGCTATCGCGGGCTGGCCAACGTGCGCGGCAACCTCGTCGGCGTCGTCGATCTCGGCTGGCTGGAGAATGGCACCGAAACCACATTGGGCAAGCAGTCCCTGCTGCTCGTTCTGGCACCCCGCCTCATCGAAAACACCGCCCTGCTACTCGAGGAAACGGCCGGCCTGCGCCCAATGAACACATTCACCCCCATCGAAAACGAATCCGGTATCCACCCCTGGCACGTGCGCGCCTACCACAGCGCCGACGATCCCGAACCCTGGTTCCTGATCGACACGGCGCGTCTGGTGGCGGATCCTCTGTTCTTTGGCATCACCTCGCCGGGGTGAACCCCCGGCGCACCCTGACACCCGACACGTATCCGAGCAACGAGGAATCATCATGGCGTTCAGTCTCTTCAAGAGCCAAGCTCCTGCTGGTAGCGCATCCGATGAACACACCGACGCCCCCCCTCGGCTCTCGCCAGACGCTCTGCGGCGCCGTCTGATCCTCCTGGCGAGCGTATTGATCGTGATGGTCGCAGCCATTGGCTGGCTCGTCGTCTCGGTCAACCAGGCCGGGCTCGCCGTCGAAGAGCGTATCGCCGCGATCGAACGGGTCAAGGACGCCGCTCATGCGCTCGGACGCACCCTACCCTGGACGCTGCGCGGCGAGGCCGAAGCGTTCACCGCCCTGCGGCAAAACCGCCGCACCCTCGACGAATCCCTCTCCGTCCTGGTCACGAAAGCCGCCAAACATCCCCAGACCGCCGAACTGCAAACCCGTTGGCGACTGATACAGCCTCTTTTGCAACGATTCCTCGACGCCGAACCCTCGCTGCGCGCCTTTCGCGAGTCTGCGCCCGAAGCACAGGAGCTCACCGAGAGCGCATTCAAGCTGCTCGGAGAAATCGACCGCCTCATCGCCGACGCCAACGAGCTACGCGACGCCGTCCAGATCGCCGGCGAGACCGCCATTTCCACGCGTTACCTCTTCATCATGCTCGCTGCGATCGTCATCGTTGGCGTCTTCGTTGCGTTGAGCAAAACCTACTTGGATGACGCCCGCGCCCGCGAGCTCGAAACCGAGCGCCAGCGCCAACGGCTCGAGGAAGAAAACGCCCGTACCCAGCAGGCCATCATGCAATTGCTCAACGAGATCTCGGACCTGGCCGACGGTGACCTCACCATTCGCGCCACCGTATCCGAAGACGTCACCGGGGCGATCGCCGACTCGGTGAACTACGCCATCGAAGAACTCGGCTCGCTCGTGCGCCGCATCAACGACACGGCAGAACGCATCACCGACTCCACCGAAGAAGCGCGCCGCATCTCCGGGGAACTGCTCGAGGCGGCTCAAACCCAAGCCGACAAAATCGAGGAAGCCGACGCCATCGTCCAAGACGTGGCCAACGCCCTGCGCGAGACGGCCGCTTCGGCCGAAGAAGCTGCAGGTACTGCCGGCCGCTCGCTCGACGCCTCCGCCAAAGGGACCGAGGCGGTCAACGAAACCATCCAGGGCATGAACCGCATCCGCGACCAGATCCAAGAGACCGCCAAGCGTATCAAACGGCTGGGCGAATCCTCCCAGGAGATCGGCGAGATCGTGGAGCTCATCTCCGACATCACCGACCAGACCAACGTGCTCGCGCTCAACGCCGCCATCCAGGCTGCCGCCGCGGGCGAAGCCGGGCGCGGGTTCACCGTCGTGGCCGAGGAAGTGCAGCGGCTGGCCGAACGCTCGGCCGAAGCCACCAAGCAGATCGCCGCCATCGTCAAGACCATCCAGACCGATACCCAGGATGCGGTCGGCTCGATGGAAGCCGCCACGCGCGAGGTCGTCGCCGGAACGGCCCTGTCCGATTCGGCCGGTGCCGCACTGGAAGAAATCTCGCGTGCTGCCACGGAAACCGCCACCCGCATCACCCGGATCGCCCACGACATCCAGGCTCAGGCCGAACGAGGCGCCCAGGTCTCCGCGCTCATGCGCGAGATCCTCGCCATCACCCAGCAGACCCGCGAAGGAACGGAGCGCACCGTCCAGTCCATCGAATCCCTGGGTGAACTCGCCGCCGATCTGCGCGGTTCGGTCGCCGGTTTCCGCGTCTGATCGCCCGAGACGAAGGCCATGGTGCATCGCCCAGCCCCCGAGCCTCTATCCTGGATCGCCCCCGAAGTCGAACGCGTTCTCGCCGGAACGCGCCTAGCCTTTGAGCGGGCCCGCGCACACTACGACCCCGAAACGCTACGGCAAACGGCATCGGCGCTGCACGAGACCCGTGGCGTGCTCATCGTCGCCGGCCTCGAAGGCTTCGCCCAGTATCTCGACATGCTCGGGCGGGCCATGGAGAAAGTCTCCAATCGTCCCGATCCCGACCCGGAAGCGCTAGACCGACTGCAGCGCGCCGCGATCGCCGCCGAAAATTATTTCCTCGAGCTCGTTCACTCCGGCAAAGACCAACCCCTACGGCTAGGTCGGTACTACCTCGAGCTCGCGGCACTCGCCGGAGCACCCAGCGCCGCGGCGAGCGACCTCTTCCAATTCGAAGTCTCGACCCAACCTCGACCGCAACCCGTCGTCTCCGACGAAGGGCGCATCCGCGCTGCCTTGCTGCGCCTCTTCGAAAAGGGTTTGGTCGGCTGGTTCAAACCGGCCGACGAGCGCGAGGCCATCGCGGCCCTCACGCCCATACGTGAGGCGCTCGCCGGCTTCCTCAAGCTGGATGCCGGCCGTCCGCTGGAGCCACTGTGGCTGGCCGCCCTCGCCTACGCCGACGCGCTGCGTGAAGCTCGCCTGCCGCGCGACGAGGTCTCCAAACGCATCCTGCACGATCTGCATCGTACGATGCGCCACGCCGGCAAATGCCCCCAGCCCCCGCGCCGGCTCTTGCAAGCGCTCACTTATCCCGTCGCCCGGCTCGAACCCCGTAGCCGGGCGCAGCGGTTGTTGCACGAACACTGGCGGCTCACCGAAGCGTTGGAAGACCAAGATCTTCCTCTGGCCGAAATCCCTTTTCGCGCCCAGCTCGACACCCTGGCCGAGGGGGTCGACCGGCTGATCGAACACTGGGAGCGGCTCACCCAGGCGTCGAGTCCGCCGCTTGGGGCATTCAGCCAAGAACTCGACGCCTTGCGCCGACTCGCCCAACCCTTGGGCCGGGCAAGCATCGATCGGGCCATCGAGGCGCTCGCCGCGCTCGTGCAGTGGATGGAAGAGCAACCCGACGAATCCCTCGCCGCTCAGGCCCAGTTGGAGCTCGCCCGCACGCTCCTCATCCTTTCGGCCTACTGCCGCGCCGCCCATTGGGACGAACGCATCGAGCGTCGCCTCCAAACCCAGATCGAGCGCTTGCGCGCCTTCGTCGAAGGCCGTCCTCTCCCCGAATTCGAGCCCCAGGCCACCGAAGCCGACAGCCGCAGTATCGGCAAAGAACTCTCACGGCTGCTGGCAGAAGCCGAAACCCTGCTCGACCGCTACTATCGCGATCCGACCGAGCTCCTCGACAAGGCCCACGTCAACCGCCTGCTCGCGGAGGCACGCGCCACTTTGCTGCTCATCGGCGCCGACGAAGAGGCCAAGGCGCTCGCCCAACTGCCTCCCTTGGTCGAGCGCTTGGCCGAACAGGGCATCCTCGAAGACTCCGAGCAGCGCCAGCTCGTCGAGACGCTCGCCTATCTCCATACCCGAACCGAAGCCTTGGCGCGTGGTGAATCCCTTGAGGAATCCGCGGCATCCGTTCCCCAGGCCACCGCCGTTCCCCTGCAAGAACTCTTCGCCGAGGAAGGAGAAGCGCTGGGTACCGACTTGTTGCTCGAAGAAGAGTCGTCCACCGAGGAAGCGTCGATACTCGCTCCGGAACTCGCTCCATCTCCTCTTCCCGAGCAAGCGATCGAGCCCATCCCCGCGCCGCCCAGCGAAGAACAAAAAGAAGCGGCGGCCGAGGACGAACTGCTCGACATCTTCCTCGAAGAGGCCCGCGAAGTCCTCGCCACCCTGGAGTGCCGCATCCCGGAGCTACGAGAACGACCGGACGATGTCGACGCGCTCACGGAAGTGCGTCGCAGCATCCACACGCTCAAGGGCAGTGGCCGCATGGTCGGCCTTACCGAGCTCGGCGAATGCGCCTGGGCTCTGGAACAGACCCTCAACGCTTGGTTACAGCGCCAATGGCCAGCCACCCCGGCGCTGATTCAGTTGCTCCAGCAGGCCCACCGCCTCTTCGCCGACTGGGTGGAGGCGATCGCTGCCGGCCGGATCGAAACTCCGGCGCGGGCCGCCGCGCTCGCGGCCGAAGCCGAGCGCCTGCGCTCGCTCGAAAGCCCCGAAACCGCACCGCAAGCCGAACCTCTTCCCCCCCCCGAACCGCCGAAACACGTTTTCGGGGATCGTAGCGTCTCACGCACCGTATTCGACGCCTTTCGCCAGGAAGCGCGCGAACGGCTCACCGCCTTGCGCAGCTACCTCGACGAGGAGGCTTCCACCCCACCCGACGACACGCTCGTACGGCACGTCCACACGCTTGCCGGCATCTCGGCCACCGCCAAGATCTTCGAGATGCACGATCTGGCCCGCGCGCTCGAACTCGGACTCGAACGGCTGGCCAAGTCGCACACGCCCCCCGACGCACTCGAGCGCGACCTCCTGTGTGCCGCCGCCGAGTGGCTCGACACGGCGCTCGAACACGTCGAGGCCGGGCGCATCCCCGAACTTTCCGGCGAACTCCCGTCTGCCTTGGAAGCCGTCGGCACGGTCACCGAAACCGCCGCCGCGACGCCGTCTCCGCCCGAAGCAGAAACGACCTCCCCGCGGCCGTCTCCGCCCGAGGCGGCAGCCCTGCCCACCCGGTCGGCCCCGGAAGCCCCGCCGGAATCGCTCGAGGCCGCGCATCCTCTCCCCCAAGAGATCGACCCCCAGCTTCTACCGGTCTTTCTCGACGAAGGCGAAGCGCTCTTCGAAACGCTCTTCGAGCGGCTCGACCGCTGGGACGAAACGAACGAAGAAAAAAACCGCGAGGCCCTCGCCCGCACGCTGCACACCCTCAAAGGCAGCGCCCGCATGGCCGGCGCCCTCGAACTGGGGGAGCGCATCCATCGTCTCGAACAAGAACTCAAGGAAGCCGGACCAGCCGCCAGGGATCTCGCACGCAACGGCATCGACGCGGCCTACGCCATGTTCCGCCAACTAGCCATGCCCGTGGCGGCGACGGCGACGGCGACGACGATTGGTGCCTTTCCCCCGGAGCAGACCCCAGGGGCGGCGAGCGCAGCGGCGATGCCGGAAACGGAAAGAGCTCCTACCCGGGAGCCTGCCGAGAGCCAGATCGGCCTGCGCGTCCAGGCCGGCACCATCGACCGGCTGGTCAACGATACCGGCGAGATCGGCATCTTGCGTGCCCGCGCCGAGCAAGATCTCCACGCCCTACGCGCTGCCGTGCTCGAGCTCACCGACGACGTCATCCGCCTGCGCACCCATCTGCGCGAGCTCGAAATCCAGGCCGAGACGCAGATGCAGACGCGCATCCACACGGCCGATGCGGCGCACGCCGAGTTCGATCCGCTCGAACTCGACCGCTACACGCGTCTGCAGGAACTCACGCGCCTGCTCGCCGAAGGAATCGCCGACGTCGCCACCATCCAACAAAGCGCCCTCTCGCATCTCGACAATGCCGAGTCCGCCCTCAACCAGCAAGCGCGGCTCACCCGCGAGGTACAGCACGAACTGATGCAGATTCGCTCGGCTCCGGTGGCCAGCGTCGCCGCACGTCTACACCGCGTAGTGCGCCAGACGGCCAAGGAACTCGGCAAACGCGTCAACCTGGACATCGAGGGGGGGCAGATCGCCCTCGACCGGGCGCTCCTCGAGCGCATGGTACCGTTGCTCGAGCATCTCCTGCGCAACGCCGTTGCCCACGGCATCGAACCCCCCGAGGAACGGCGAGCCGCCGGCAAAGCCGAATTCGGTCAGATCACGCTGGCCGTGCGCAATCTCGGCAGTGAGATCGAACTGCTGGTGCAAGACGACGGCCGCGGCCTCGATTACGCCGCCATCCTCGAGCGTGCCCGCGCCGCTGGGCTGCTCGGCCCCGACGCTCAAGCCGACGAGGCAAGCCTCGCACGGCTCGTCTTCCTGCCCGGATTCTCCACCGCCAGCGAGCTCAGCCAGATCGCCGGCCGTGGCGTGGGGCTGGACGTCGTCCACAGCGAAATCCAGGCTTTGGGTGGGCGCATCGACCTCAGCAGCACTCCTGCCCAAGGCACCACCTTCCGCATCCTGCTGCCCGTCACGGTGGCGATCACTCAAGCGCTGCTCGTGCGGGCCCTCGATCGCCGCTGGGCGATTCCGGCCAACCTGATCGTGCAGACGGAACACCTCCCGGTCGAGGCGCTGCGCGCCGCGCAGCAGATGGGGCATCTCATCTGGCAAGGGAAAGCCTATCCGCTGCGCTATTTGCCCCATCTACTGGATCGGCCGAACCAAACGGAACCGCTGGAACGGCGCAACTGGGTGGTGTTGCTCGCCTCCGGCGAAGAGCGGCTCGCGCTGCATGTCGATGAGCTCGCTGGAAGTCAGGAAGTCATCGCCAAGCCGGCCGGACCGCACCTCAAGCGAATCGCCGGCATGCTCGGGGCGACGCTGCTCGCCGACGGGGAAATCACGCTCATCCTCAATCCCGTGGCGCTCGCACGCACGCCTGCGGAAACCGCCGCGACCGCAGCCCCTTTCCCGTCGAGCGGTGTTTCCCAGGCCAAGCCCCTGGTGCTGGTGGTCGACGATTCGCTCACCGTACGGCGCATCACCGGGCGGCTCCTCGAGCGGGCAGGTTACGAGGTGCTGCCCGCCAAGGATGGCATGGATGCGCTGGAGAAGCTCGCTTCTGCGGAGCGCCTGCCGGTGGCCATTCTCTCCGACATCGAGATGCCACGCATGGACGGTTTCGAGCTGCTGCGCCAGATCCGGGCCGACGCGCGCACGCGCGACCTCCCGGTCGTGCTCATCACCTCGCGGCTCGCCGAGAAGCACCAGGCGCACGCGATGGCGCTGGGGGCCAACGCCTATCTCGGCAAGCCCTACGACGAAGACGAGCTCCTACGCCTGCTGCACCGTTACCAGGAAGCCGCGGCGCAGCCGGCCTGAGCGATGCGCGCGCATTCGTCCCTGCCGCCGCCGGCCGAAGGCGCGACCCGCCCCTTGCACCTGCGCGAGACGATCGCGCGGCTGTGGCCTTACCTCTGGCGCTATCGCGCGCGGGTGCTCGGCGCCTTCGCGGCGCTCATCGCAGCAAAGTTCGCCAACGTCGCGGTGCCGCTCCTCTTCAAGGAGCTGGTCGATTTCCTGTCGCTGCCGCCGCAGGTGCCGCGCTGGGCCTTGCCACCGCTCGCCCTCATCTTCGCCTACGGGCTCGCGCGCTTTGGCACCTCGCTCTTCACCGAGCTGCGCGAACTGCTCTTTGCGCGGGTCACCCAAGCCGCGGTGCGCGCGTTGTCGCTCGAAGTCTTCTCCCACCTGCACGCCCTGTCGCTGCGCTTTCACCTCGAACGGCAGACCGGGGCGCTCACCCGCGATCTCGAGCGCGGCACGCGCGCCATCGGCAGCCTCATCAACTTCACCCTCTACTCCATCGCCCCGACGCTGGTGGAGATCTCGCTCGTGCTCGCCATCCTCTTCGCGCGCTACGAACCGGCCTTCGGTGCGATCACGCTCGCCACGCTCATCGCCTACGTCGCCTTCACCATCGTCGTCACCAACTGGCGCACCGTGCAGCGGCGCCGGCTCAACAAGATCGACGCGCAGACCCACAGCCGCGCCGTCGATGCGCTCCTCAACTACGAGACGGTGAAGTACTTCGCCAACGAAGCCTATGAGCGGCGCCGCTACGACCAGGATCTCGAACGCTGGCAGGAAGCCGCGATCCGCAACCAACTCTCGCTCTCCGGGCTCAATCTCGGCCAGGCGGCCATCATCACCGCCGGCGTGGTCGTCATGATGGGGCTCGCCACGGCGCGGGTGCGGGCAGGCGTGATGACCTTGGGCGACATCGTGCTCGTCAACGCCTTCCTGCTGCAGCTCTACCTGCCGCTCAACTTCCTCGGCGTGGTCTACCGCGAGCTGCGCCAGGCGCTGGTCGACCTCGAACGGCTCTTCGCCCTGCTCGACGAAAAAGAGGAAGTGCGCGACGCCCCCGACGCGATCGAGCTCCCCGACGGTCCACTGGACGTGCGCTTCGAGCGGGTTTCCTTCCACTATGCCCCCTCCCGCCCCATCCTGCACGAAGTCGATTTCACCCTTCCCGCCGGGCGTACCGTCGCCGTCGTCGGCTCTTCCGGCGCGGGGAAATCCACCCTCGTTCGGCTCCTTTTCCGCTTCTACGACGTCACCGGCGGGGCGGTACGCGTGGGCGGCATCGACATACGCCGCCTGAAGCAGGAAAGCCTGCGCCGTGCCGTGGGCATCGTGCCGCAGGAGACGGTGCTCTTTCACGACACACTGGGCTACAACATCCGCTACGGCCGGCCCGAGGCGAGCGACGAGGAAGTCTGGGCCGCGATCCGCGCCGCCCGACTCGACGAGCTCGTCGCCCGTCTGCCCGAGGGGCTGGAGACGCGGGTGGGCGAGCGCGGACTCAAGCTCTCCGGCGGCGAGAAGCAGCGCGTGGCGATCGCGCGGGTGCTGCTGAAGAACCCCCGCATCCTGGTGCTGGACGAAGCCACCTCCTCGCTCGATTCGGCCACGGAGCGCGCCATCCAGGAACAGCTCGAACGCATCGCCCAAGGCCGCACCACCCTGATGATCGCACACCGCCTCTCCACCGTGATGCACGCCGACGAAATCCTGGTGCTCGAAGAAGGGCGCATCGTCGAGCGAGGCCGGCATGCCGAGCTGCTCGCGCGGGGAGGACGCTACGCCGAGCTGTGGCGCCACCAGCAGCGCCAAGAAGACGCACTCCAGCCCCACGCCGTGTAAGCCCGCCCCCGTTCGCAGTGGTTTCGCCGGGAGAACCCTGCGCCCTCCAGGGATGAGTCACGGCAAAACCGTCGCGCCGTGGGAACGAACTGTTAAACTTTCACGACAGCATTTCAGTGCACTCCCCATGGCCGCACCTCCTCGCCCGCGCTTGCTTTGGCTCGCCACCGGCGGCACCCTCGCCGCCACCGGCCGGGGCATCGCGTACCACGCCGGGGCGCTCTCGCCCGAGGCCCTGCTCGCAGCGATCCCCGAGGCAGGCCAGTACGCCGAGCTCGAGCTCGCTTCGCCCTTCGCCATGGATTCCAAGGACGCCACGCCGCACCATTGGCTGAGGCTGCACGCCGCGATCACGCAAGCCCTCGCGCGCCCGGAGCTCGCCGGCCTCGTCCTCTCCCACGGCACCGACACGCTGGAAGAGACGGCCACGCTCCTCGCGCTCACCCTCGCGCCGACCAAGCCCGTGGTGCTCACCGGGGCCATGCGCCCGCCTTCCGAAGCCGGGGCCGACGGGCCGCGCAACCTCCTGCACGCGATCCGCCTCGCCGCCGATGCGGACACCCCGCCGGGCGTCTTCCTCGTCTTCGGCGAAGAGATCTTCCCCGCACTGGGGCTACGCAAGGCGCACACGCTCGCGCTCCAGCCGTTTGCCGCCGAACCGAGAGGTGCGCTCGGTACGACCTTCCCTTGGTTGTTGCCGCCGATCGAAGAACGCCCTTCGTCGCTGCCCATCCCCCCCTCATGGCCGAGGGTCGCCCTCCTTGCGGCGACGGCGCTCGATGCGCCCGAGGCATTGAGGCAGGCCCAAGAAACAGGGGCCGCCGCCGCGGTGTTGCTGCTGCCCGGCCACGGCAGCGTGCCCGAGCGCTGGGAAGCGGCGATCGCCGATGCGACCGCGTCCGGGCTCCTCGTGGTGCGCGCGAGCCGCTGCGGTCTGGGGCCGGTACTCCTGCACCCCGTCGACGAACGCCTGGGCACCCTCCCCGCCGGCATCCTCTCCGCGCCCGCCGCCCGCGTGGCCGCCGCCCTCGTGGCCCCCTTTCCCCGCGAGGAACACGAACCGCTCTGGCGGGCGCGCTTTCTGCCCTACGGAGCCAGCCCGTGAGCCCAAGGGATGCTCCCATTTTCCTCGCCGCCGACGTCGGCGGCACGCGCGCCCGTTTCCTGCTCGCGCGCCGGCGGGAAAGCGAAGTGACGCCCGAGTCCCGCGAAAGCCCCCCGCAGCGCGCGCCAACGGCAGACACCCCAAGCGCAGCGGGTTTTTCGCGGCACCTTCCTGCCTGGGAACCGCTGCGCCAACGCGTGTTCGTAGACGACGCTTTCCCCGATTTCGACGCGGCCCTCGACGCTTTCCTCGCCGAATGTCCCCCGGGCGCCGAACCGAAACTCGCCGTGATCGCGCTCGCCGGCCCCGTGACCGGACGGCGGGCGAGGCTGACCAACCGTCCGTGGACGATCGACGCCGATGCCCTGAGCGCCCGCTACGGTTGGCCCCGCGTGGAACTGATGAACGATTTCGCCGCCCAGGCGCACGGGATCGCCGCTGCGGCGCCCGAGACGCTCCACGTCCTGCAACGGGGAGCACATCGGCTGGGGCTTGCTGCCGTGCTCGGCCCCGGCACGGGACTGGGCATGGGATTCTTCCTGCGCGAGGGCGAGACGGTGCGCGTCTTCCCCAGCGAAGGCGGACACGCCGACCTCGGCGGCTTCGATCCCCCCTTTCTCACTTCCTGGAGCACCTGGCTCGCCCGCGAAGGGCGCATCGCCTCCTGGGAAAGCCTGCTCTGCGGCCCCGGTCTGGTGCGGCTCGCCGCTTTTCTTGCCGCCGAGCGCGGCCGAAGCGCGCCGTGGACGGAGGCGCCGCAGATCGTGGCCTCGGCCCAAAAGGGGGAAGCGCTCGCCCAAGAAGCGGTGACCACCTTCGTGCGCACGCTGGGTGCCTGCGCTGGCGACCTCGCCCTCATCGGCTGGACCCTGGGTGGGGTATACCTCGTGGGCGCGCTCGCCGCGGCGCTGCGCCCCTGGCTCGAGACGCCGGCCTTTCGCAGTGCCTTCGCCGCCAAGGAACGGCACGGGGAGACGCTCGCCGCGCTGCCGATCCTGCTCGCCGACGACCCCCTGCTGGGCTTGAAGGGCGCCGCCACCTTCGCCTGCCACCTGCTCGCCGCAACCACGCCATGAGCGCACCGAACCCTACGACTCCGCCATTGCTGCCCTTTCTGCTGCTGGGCCTGCGCTATTATCGTCGGCCGAGGGCCTGGGGCGGTGCGCTCGTGCTCGTGGCCCTCACGCTCGCCATGGTCGGACTGGCGCTGTGGACCAACCACTGGCAGCGGGCGCTCTTCGATGCGCTGGAGCGCCGCGATCTCGTCGAACTGCCCGCGCTCATCGCTACCTTCCTCACCATCCTCCTTCTGAGCGTGGCCGTCACGGGCGTCCACCTCCTCGTCAA
>JAQUGB010000118.1 GCA_028684345.1 Tepidiphilus sp.
AATGCTCGGGCGCGTAGATCCGCACGCCGTCGACCACCGTGCCGTTCCAGGCATGGTCGATGAGCGCGCCGGCGAGCGGCTGCAGAAGGGCGCCGCCGAGGAATCCGCCCATGTTGGTGAGCGCCGTACTCATGCCCGAGAGCGCCGACGGATTGACCTCCTTGGCGCAGGCCCAGGTGAGCGAGAAGGAAGAGGTCGCAAGGCCCATGAGGGCGAAGAGGGGGAAGGTGAGGCGCTCGGGCAGGGGGCCGGCAAAGAGGCACACGCCCCAGCAGGCGAGGTAGACGGCGGCGGCGGGAATCAGCACCGCCTTGCGCCGCGCGAGCCGGTCCGACAAGGACCCGATGGCCAGGCACCCTACGGCGAAGGCGAGAAAGTAGAGAGAGAGGTGGTGCGAAGCCTGCAGTTTCGTCAGCCCGTGCACGCTCATGAGGTAGGGGGTAGCCCACAGGCCAGCGAAGGCGAAAAAGCTGCCGGCGATGCCGAAGTTGGCGAGCACGGCGGGCCAGGTGGCGCGGTTGCGCAGGATGGTCGCCAATCCGCCGAGGATCACGGTACGGTCGAAGCGCTTGAGGGTGCCCGGCTGCTCCGGCTCGATGAGCCGCCAGCACAGCACGGCGATGGCGAGCGACGCCAGCGCCGTAGCCACGAACACGCCGCGCCAGCCGGTGAGTTGCGCAAGCGCCGTGAGCGGCGTGCCGGCGAGCACCGAGCCGAGGTTGCCGACGAACATGCCCAGACCCACCAGGGAGGCGAAACGCCGCTCGTCGTACCACAGGGCGAAGAGCTTGAGCATGGCGATGAAGGTGACCGACACGCCAAGGCCCGTGAGGGTGCGTCCGGCGAGTGCCACTTCCAGCGACGGGGCGAGCGCGAAGAGGAGACTTCCCGCGGCGGCGACGAACCCGCCCGCCACGATGATGCGCCGCGGCCCCACGGTGTCGGCGAGGATGCCAGTGGGCAGCTGCATCAGCGTGTAGACGTAAAAATAGGTGGCGGCGAGCGTGCCCAGCGAGGCGGCGCTGGTGTGGAAGGCCGCAGCGAGCTCGGTGGCGATGCCAGCGGGGGCGAAGCGGTGGAAGAAGGAAAGGACGTAGGCGGCGATGACGACGACGAGCGCCGTCGTGCGGCGGCTGTAGGCCATGGGGAGTCTCCTCTTTTTGTTTTCGGAATCGCGGCGACGGGGGGGGCACCGGAATACTCACTTCAGGAAGTGTTATTCCGGCAGCGCTTGCCCAACCAGGCGTCGATACGCCTCACGATACTTCTCAGCCGTCTT
This sequence comes from Tepidiphilus sp., assembly GCA_028684345.1. Classification (GTDB taxonomy): domain Bacteria; phylum Pseudomonadota; class Gammaproteobacteria; order Burkholderiales; family Rhodocyclaceae; genus Tepidiphilus. Next base: position 1,280 of record JAQUGB010000118.1, read on the forward strand.
CCGGATGACGTCTTCCGGCAGACGCGGCCCGGGCGCGGTTTTGTCCCAGTCGAGCGTCTCGAGGTAGTCGCGCACGTATTGCTTGTCGAAGGACGGCGGGTTGGTGCCGGGCTGCCAGGCGTCGGCCGGCCAAAACCGGGACGAATCGGGTGTGAGTACTTCGTCGATGAGGTGCAGCACGCCGGCAGCGTCGATGCCGAACTCGAACTTGGTGTCGGCAATCAGGATGCCGCGCTCGGCGGCGTAGTCGCGCGCCCGGATGTAGAGCGCGAGCGCCGCAGCCTTGGCCTGGCGCGCGAGGGCGGCGCCGTCGTGCGGCGCGAGCTTTGCGGCGCACAGCGCCTCGGCCTGCTCGAAGGAAATGTTCTCGTCGTGCTCGCCCGCCTCGGCCTTGGTGGCCGGGGTAAAGATCGGCTCGGGCAACCGCTCGGCAAGCCGCAGCCCCGCTGGGAGCGCGATGCCACAGACGCTGCCTTTCTGCTGATATTCTTTCCAGCCGGAGCCGATGAGATAGCCGCGCACCACCGCTTCGATGGGAAGCGGCTGCAGACGCTTGACCACCATGGCCCGCCCGACGACCTGGTCGCGTTCTTCGGGCGCGACGACGGAAGTCGGATCGATACCGGTGCGGTGATCCGGCACGATGCCGGCGAGCTGCTCGAGCCAGAATTCGGTGATCGCCGTGAGCACCTTGCCTTTGCCCGGGATAGGATCGGGCAGGACGACGTCGAAGGCGGAGAGCCGGTCGGTGGCGACGACGAGGAGCTTGTCCTCGCCAACCGCATAGAGGTCGCGTACCTTGCCGCGTCCGATGAGTGGCAGACTGGTGATGTGCGTCTCGAAGATCGCCTCGGCCATGGATCCTTCCCCGGCATTCTGAAAAAGGAAATTATCGCACGGGCGCTAGCCTTCGTGCTCCACTACCCGATGGACGCGGCGCACGCCCAGAGCGATCAGGGCGGCGAGCACGGGGATGGACACGGCGGTGGCCAGTTCCGGCTTTATGTGCAACCAGGGCTCGAAGCCTTTGGCGAGGTAATGCACGAGCTGCGAGCCGTAGTAGGTGATGGCCATCACCGACAGGCTCTCGACGGCTGCCTGCAGCCGCAGCTGCAGCTTGGCGCGGCGGTTCATCTGCGCGAGCAGCTGCTGGTTCTGCCGCTCGAGTTCGAGATCGACGCGGGTGCGCAGCAGCTGGGAGTTGCGCGTCGAGCGCTGCGAGAGCTCCTCCTGACGCCGCGCCACGGCGGCGCAGGTGTTCATGGCCGGGGCGAAGCGCCGCTCCATGAAGCCCTGCAGGGTGGAATAGCCGGCAAGCCGGATCTCGCGCAGCTCGGCGATGCGCTGACGCACCAGGGCGCTGTAGGCCGCCGCGGCGCCAAAGCGGTAGGCGCTGGCGGCGATGGAATGCTCGATCTCGGCGGCAAGGTGGGTGAGTCGCGCCAGGATGTCGCGCTCGTCTTCGAACGAGGCCGCGCGGCTCATGGCGGCCACCAGTTCGGCCAGTTCCGCCTCGGCGCGCCCCAAGAAGGCGCCGACTTCCTTGGCCACGGGAAAGGCGAGCAGCGCCAGCATGCGGTAGGTGTCGATCTCGAGCAAGCGCTGCACGGCGCGTCCGGCTTGTTTGGGCGTCATCGCCGCATCGAGCACGATGAACTGGATGAAGCCCTCGTGCAGTTGGAAGTCGCTGAGCACCCAGGCGTTGCCGTCGGAGATCTTCGAGGCGACGAGCGCCGGAGCGAAGGGATCGGCCGCGTCGAGGAACTCGGTGGGCGGCGTGTCGGATACCGGCCTCAGGCGAACGTGCGTCGCGGCGATGACTTCGCCGGGGCTGGCCTCGAGCCAGCCCTCGGGAAGGCGCGAGAGGATCGCCGCGGGGGAGTCGTGATCGCCGTCGAGATAGAAAGTGTAGGAATGGAATTCGGCGTGGCGTTCGCGCTTGATGCGCAACCCACCCCACCGAAGGAGTGACTGCGCCGCGGCATCGAGCTCGATCTCGGCGCCGGGAAGATTGCGCAGCCGCGCCCAATGCTCGAGGAGACGGTCGGACGGGGTCTCTCGCGGCAGCAGCCAGGACAGTTGCACCACCGTGGCCGGGGCGAGCAGCGGCACGGACGGCCGGGCGTGGATCTCCTCGTGCAGCGCTTGCCGGATGGGATGCTGGGTGAGTTTCACAGCCAGCCCTTGCGCTTGAAGTAGAAGTAGGGGGCGAAGCCGCTGATCACCATCAGGATCAGCGCGAGGGGATAGCCGTATTCGAGGTGCAGTTCCGGCATGTGCTGGAAGTTCATCCCGTAGATGCTGGCGACCAGGGTCGGCGGCAGGAAGACGACGGCGGCGATCGAGAAGATTTTGATGATCTGGTTCTGCTCGATGTTGATGAATCCTTGAGCCGAATCCATGAGGAAGTTGATCTTCTCGAAGACGAAGTTCGTATGCGACATGAGGGTTTCGAGGTCGCGGATCATCTCGCGGCAGGTCTCTTGCAAGCCGTTTTGGTCGCGCAGGTGGCGCAGCAGGAAAGAGACGGCACGCTGCGTGTCCATCAGACACAGGCGGATGCGCCCGTTGCTGTTCTCGATCTTGGCCAGCTTGTCGATGGCGTCCTCAAGTTCGGCGTTCTCGTCCTCCAGCACCATGAAGCTGACCTCTTCGAGCCGCCGGTGCAGGTCTTCGATGGTGTCGGCGAGGTTTTCCACTTTTTGCTCGAAGATGGTGACCAGCAGTTCCTGGGGGGTTCCGGCATGGACCTGACCGTGGCGGGCGCGCATGCGCAGTAGCCGAAAGTCCGCGAGATCTTCTTCCCGCACCGAGATGAGCCGTTCGCGCTGCAGGATGAAGGCGACGGTGACGGTGACGTGGCGTCCTTCTTCCTGGGCGAGAAAGAGGGAGTGGACGTGCAATCCCTGGTTGTCGATGAAGAAACGGGCGGAGGATTCGATCTCCTCCACGTCTTCGGATTCGGGCAGTTCGGCGTTCAGCAACCGCTGCAGCAGCTCGCGTTCGTGCTCGTCGGGGTCTTGGGCATCGATCCACAGGGCCCTGGCCACGGCTTGATCGTCGAGCGCGAGCGCCTTGGGCAGTTCACGGATGGTGTCTTTTTCGGCCTGGAACAGTCGCAGCATGGAGCACCTTTACACGTTTCGCCAGCGGGGTCGGGGATCGCGGCGAAACGACGAAGGCGTCAGCCGCGAACGCAGCAGTAGAAGGACGAGCGACGAGGTCGACAGCGGGTTTTAGAGTTCACGGAACGATCGGAACGAGCGCGATGGCGAAATTATACGCTTTTTGCGGCGCAGCAAACACGGTGGCACCGATGACCTCGCGGAAGGATCGGTGCCGCGTCATGCGCTCGGGCTTACGCCTTGGCAGCCATCAGGCGCTTGTATTTTTCCAGCAGTTGCTCCTTGGTTTCGCGGTGGGCGGGGTCGGGGATGATGCAATCGACCGGGCAGACTTGCTGGCATTGGGGTTCGTCATAGTGGCCGACACATTCGGTGCATTTGTTCGGGTCGATGACGTAGATCTCGTCGCCCTGCGAGATCGCGTCGTTGGGGCACTCCGGTTCGCACACGTCGCAGTTGATGCACTCTTCGGTGATCGTCAGGGCCATGGACAAGCCTCCATAGGAAGAAAAAGTCAATCAGTTTGCGTGGTATTGCGGTGAGCGAGCCGGTCGGCGACCACGGGATGCACGAACCCGCGCACGTCGCCCCCCATCCGAGCGATCTCGCGCACCATGGTCGCCGAGATGAACATGTACTCGTCCGCCGGCGTGAGGAACACCGTTTCGATGTCGGGAAAGAGCTTGCGGTTCATTCCGGCCATCTGGAATTCATATTCGAAGTCGGAGACGGCGCGCAAACCCCGCAGCAGGATGCGCGCACCACGCCGGTGCATGAAATCGATCAGCAGACCGTCGAAACCGACCACTTCGATGTTGGGAAAATGCTGCAGCACCTCGCGGGCGATCTCTACCCGCTCTTCTAGCCCGAAGAGGGGGTTTTTGTTGCGGCTGCGCGCCACGGCGATGACGATATGATCGAAAATACGAGACGCCCGGCGAACGAGATCTTCGTGACCCCGAGTGAAAGGGTCGAAGGTGCCGGGATAGACGACGACCGATCGTTCGCTCATGCGTTGCGCTCCAGCAGGTGGTAATGGACTTGGCCCGCTCGGCCGCGTTTCACGGTGTGCCAGGCCCCGAGGGTCTCGACTTCATGCTCGGCCTCGAGGTAGATGGCTCCTTCGGGGCGCACCAGCCGGTCGAGCCAGGGTTCGAGCCGTTCGGGCCAATGCGCGTGGTAGGGCGGGTCGAGAAAGAGGACGTCGACGGGCTCCGACCAGGTGCGCGCGCATTCTAACGCATTCGCCGTGATGACTTCC
>JAQUGB010000119.1 GCA_028684345.1 Tepidiphilus sp.
GGAACATGACCCATACCGGTCTGCTGATGGGGATGAGCCGCTATTGCCGTCCGCAGAACGTCGACTACATCTTCGCGTCGCATGCCGACCCGGACATCATCGCTTCGGTGAACAAGTGGATGGTGACCACGCACGCTAAGGTGTTCATCTCCAAGCTGTGGACGCGTTTCGTGCCGCACTTCACCACCGGCAAGGATTATTCTTCGCGCATCATCGGCATTCCCGATCCAGGCATGCGCATTCCACTGGGCAAGAGCGAGATTGTGGCCGTGCCGGCGCATTTCATGCACTCGGAAGGCAACTTCCAGTTCTACGATCCCATCGCCAAGATCCTCTTTTCGGGCGACTTGGGCGTGTCGCTGGTCGACCACGAGCAGGCGGCCAAGCCTGTGGAGGATTTCGACCGCCACATTCCCAAGATGCAGGCGTTCCACCAGCGGTACATGATCTCCAACAAGATTTTGCGCTATTGGGCCAACATGGCGCGCCAGCTCGACATCGAGATGCTGGTGCCACAGCACGGGCAGCGTTTCGTCGGCAAGGAGATGGTGCGCCGTTTCATCGACTGGATCGAGACTTTGCCCTGCGGCATCGACCTCATGACCCAGGACGCTTATCGCATCCCGCTCTGAAAACGCCAAAGGCGGGCGTACGAAGGCCGACGGAAACGCCATTCCGTCGGCCTTCGTTTTTTTCAGCGTTTGGTGCGGCGGATGCGTTCGAGGTAGCGGGCGTTGTCGGGAGGAAGGCGGTCGCGCTGGGCTTCGTGCAGGGTCTCGCCCAGGGCTTCGAGCACGTCGTGCAGGGCTTCGTGGAGGTCTCCACGCACGGCGAGCCGCTCCTGCCAGGCAGCGCGGATGCCGGGGGGTTGGTCGATGGAGAGCTGTTCGGCGATCGCCAGGTGCAGCGACAGGTGCAGGAAGGGGTTGAGGCCGCCGTCTTCGGGGGTGTAGTCGCGCACGAGCGCCGCCTCGTCTTCCAGCAGAGGGAAATACTCCGGGTGCAGAGCGATCACGTCGGCGGCCATCGCTTCGATCGGTTCGAGCGGCAGCTGGTCGCGCCATTTGCGATAGGCTTGGGCGAAGAAGCGCCGCACGTCTTCACGGCTGGGGGTGAACATCGGCGTCCTCCTGGCGATGATGGGCCTTGTGCGGCCAATGGCAGAGATCTTGGACCGGGCAAACGTCGCAGCGCGGCGCGCGGGCGGTGCAGGTGTAGCGGCCGAGCAGGATGAGCCAGTGGTGCGCGTGCCGCCGAAAGCGCGGCGGCACGCGCGCGGTGAGCGCTTCTTCCACGGCCCGGACGGTTTTGCCCGGGGCAAGCCCGGTGCGGTTGGCGACGCGAAAGATGTGCGTGTCGACGGCGATCACGGGGTGCCCGAAGAGGGTGTTGAGCACCACGTTGGCGGTCTTGCGCCCCACGCCGGGCAGGGATTCGAGGAAGGCCCGGTCGTCCGGGATCTCGCCGCCGGTGGTCTCCAGCAGCCGGCGGGAGAGCTCATGGAGGTGTTTCGCCTTGCTGCGGTAGAGGCCGATGCGGCGGATGTGCCGGGCGATGCCTTCTTCACCCAGCGCGACCATGGCGCGTGCATCCGGCGCGACGGCGAAGAGGGTGCGAGTGGCTTCATTGACGCTCTTGTCGGTGGCCTGGGCCGAGAGGACGACCGCGGCGAGCAGCTGAAAAGGGGTGGCGTATTCGAGTTCGGTCGTGGGGTGAGGATCGAGCGCGGAGAGCCGTTCGAAGAAGGCTTCGATTTCCTGCGGCGTCATCGGCGGGGCGGGGTCGGCGGCTGCCGCTTCTCCTGCCCCGCGTCGCTTGCGCTGGCGGCGCAGCGGAAGTGCCGCCTCATCCGATCTTTCAGGCACCTGGTCCTCCGTTTTTTCTCGCGGTCCGGGCACGTTCGAGAGCAGCCGCCACGAGCGCACGTTTGAGCTGGTCGGCGGAGGCTGCGATCGGGGCAGGGCGGAGGCGCTTGCGGGGATCTTCGCCGAGTTCGAGCCGTGCCTGGCGCCGCAGGAAACGCGCGCGCGAGGCGCTCGCATCGGGGAAGGCGGGCGTGGGCAGTAGGACGATGCAGTCGACGGGGCAGGGTGGTAGGCACAGGCCGCAGCCGGTGCATTCGTCTTCGATCACCGTGTGCATGCGCTTGGGCGCGCCGAGGATGGCATCCACCGGGCAGGCTTGCAGGCACAGCGTACAGCCGATGCACTCCGCTTCGACGATGCGGGCGATCTGAGGGGCTTGCGGCGGGCCGACTTCGGGGTCGAGCGGCGTGGCGGGCACGCCGAGCAGGCTCGACAAGCGGGCGATGAGCTCGTCCCCGCCCGGAGGACAGCGATTGGGCGTGGTTTCGCCGGCGGCGAGCGCCTCGGCGTAGGGGCGGCACGCGGGGTAGCCGCAGCGGCGGCACTGCGTCTGCGGCAAGAGGGCGTCGATCTCGTCGGCAGTGGGCATCGTTTCTGGGTCGAAGAGGCGGGAAAAGGCCGGTGCGGCGTCGACTGTCCGACCCGGGAAGGGGTTCCTCCGGGCCGGACGGGGGAGGACGCCGGGATCAGCCGTCGTAGCGCGCTTCGAGCGCGGCGATGGCCGGCAGTTTCTTGCCCTCGAGAAATTCGAGGAAAGCGCCGCCGCCAGTGGAGATGTAGTCGATGTCCTTTTCCACGCCGAACTTCTTGATGGCGGCGATGGTGTCGCCGCCGCCGGCGAGCGAATAGGCTTCGGAGTGGGCGATGGCGGAGGCGAGCATCTTGGTGCCGCCGGCGAACTGGTCGTATTCGAAGACGCCCAGCGGTCCGTTCCACACGACGGTGCCGGCGTGCGCGACGATGTCGCAGTAACGCGCGGCGGTCTTGGGACCGACGTCGAGGATGCGGTCGTTCGGCCCGACTTCGTCGACCGAGACGCGGTTGGCGCGCGCGAGCGCCGAGACTTCGTCGGCGACGACGACATCCACGGGCAGGGGGACTTCCGAGCCGCGCGCGGCCATCATGTCCATGATCGCCTGCGCTTCGACCACGAGTTCGGGTTCGGCGAGCGACTTGCCGATGCGCTTGCCCGTGGCGAGCAGAAAGGTGTTGGCGATGCCGCCGCCGACGATGAGCTGGTCGACCTTCTCGGCGAGCGACTTGAGGATGGTGAGCTTGGTCGAGACCTTGGCGCCGCCAACGATGGCCACGAGCGGACGCTTGGGATGTTCGAGGGCGCGCGAGAGGGCCTCGATTTCGGCGGCCATGAGAAGCCCGGCGCAGGCCACGGGAGCGAAACGGGCGATGCCCACCGTGCTCGCTTCCGCCCGGTGCGCAGTGCCGAAGGCGTCGTTCACATAGACGTCGCACAGGGCAGCGTACTTGCGTGCGAGTTCCTCGTCGTTCTTCTTCTCGCCGACGTTGCAGCGCACGTTTTCGAGCAGCACTACTTCGCCCGGCTGAACGGTGAAGCCGCCATCGACCCAGTGCTCGATGAGCGGTACCGGACGGCCGAGGAGTTCGGAGAGCCGCTCCGCGATGGGAGCGAGCGAGTCTTCCGGCGTACAGGCGCCTTCCTTGGGGCGGCCGAGGTGGGAGGTGACCATGACCGCGGCGCCTTGCTGCAGGCAGTATTCGATCGTCGGGATGGAGGCGCGGATGCGGGTGTCGTCGACGATGCGCCCGGTTTCGTCTTGCGGTACGTTGAGGTCGGCGCGGATGAAGACGCGCTTGCCGCGCAGATCGACGTCCTTGAGGGTCTTGACGCGCATGGCAGGCTCCTCAGGCGCAGGTGGCGAGCGCCTTGGCGGCGTCGAGCATGCGGCAGGAATAGCCCCATTCGTTGTCGTACCAAGCGAGCACCTTGACGAGCGTGCCCTCTATGAGGCGGGTTTGGGTCGCGTCGAAAATGGAGGAGTGGCTGTCGTGATTGAAGTCGCAGGACACGAGCGGGTCGTCGTTCACCGCGAGGATGCCCTTGAGCGGACCGGCGGCGGCCTGGCGCATCAGCTCGTTGATCTCGTCCTTGCTCGTGGGGCGGCTCGCGGTGAAGGTGAGATCGACGAGTGAGACGTTGAGGGTGGGCACGCGTAGCGCGAAGCCATCGAATTTGCCCGCGAGCGCCGGCAGCACCAGGCCGACGGCCTTGGCCGCGCCCGTCTTGGTGGGGATGATGTTCATCGCCGCGGCGCGGGCCCGGCGCAGGTCCTTGTGGCGCGCGTCGATGAGCTGCTGATCGAGCGTGTAGGCGTGCGCCGTGGTCATCAGGCCGCGTTCGATGCCGATGTGTTCATGGAGCACCTTGGCCACCGGCGCAAGGCAGTTGGTGGTGCAAGAGGCGTTCGAGACGACTTGCATCTCGGGGCGTAGGATCTGGTGGTTCACGCCATAGACGATGGTGGCGTCGACGTCGTCGCCCCCGGGCGCGGAGATGAGCACTTTCTTTGCGCCTTGCTGCAGGTGGATCTGGGCCTTTTCCTTGGTGGTGTAGGCGCCGGTGCATTCCAAGAGCACGTCGACGCCGTGTTCGCCCCACGGGGTTTCGAGGGGGTTCTTGGTCGAGTAGAAGGGGATGCGGTCGCCGTCGACGATGAGCGTCTTGTCGCCCTCGGTGGCCACGGGGAAGGGGAAGCGCCCATGGGTGGTGTCGTATTTGGTGAGGTGCGCGTTGGTGGGCAGGTCGCCCGAGGCGTTGATCGCCACCACTTCGAATTCGTCGCGCCGCCCCAGCTCGTAGAGGGCGCGCAGGGTACAGCGGCCGATGCGGCCGTAGCCGTTGATCGCGATGCGGATTTTGCTCATGGATCGCTCCTTGAAGGATGAAAAACGGGATCAGCGCGACAGCAGCAGTTTCGCCCGGGCGACGACGTGATCGACCGTGAAACCGAAGAACTCGAACAGGCGCGGCGCGGGGGCCGAGGCGCCGAAGCGGTCGATGCCGAGCACGTCGCCGTGGCCACCGACGTAGCGCCACCAGCCATCGCCCGAGCCGGCTTCGATGGCGAGCTTGGGCACGTCCGGTGGCAGCAATGCGGCGCGGTATTCGGGGGGCTGGGCGTCGAAGCGCCGCGTGCAGGGCAGGGAGACGACGGTGGCGGCGATGCCGGATGCGGCTAGCGCCCCTTGGGCGTCGAGCGCGAGCGCTATCTCCGAGCCGGTGGCGATCAGGATGAGATCGGGGGCGCGCTCGGCTTCCCGCAGCACATAGCCGCCGCGCCCGATCGCTTCGATCTGCTGCGGCGAGCGTTCGATGAAGGGGAGGTTCTGGCGCGACAGCAGCAGGGCCGAGGGGCCGTCGGTGCGCTCGAGCGCGAGGCGCCAGGCCACGGCCGTTTCGACGCTGTCGGCCGGACGCCAGACGTCGAGATTGGGGATGAGGCGCAGCGAGGCGGCGTGTTCGATGGGCTGGTGCGTGGGGCCGTCCTCACCCAGGCCGATGGAATCGTGCGTGAGCACGAGGATCTGGCGCTGGCGCATGAGCGCGGCCATGCGAATGGCGTTTCTCGCGTAGTCGGAGAAGACGAGAAAGGTGCCGGTGAAGGGGATGTGGCCGCGATGCAGCGCGATGCCGTTGGCGATCGCCACCATGCCGAACTCGCGCACGCCGTAGTG
>JAQUGB010000120.1 GCA_028684345.1 Tepidiphilus sp.
GCGATGCGGGTGCGCTCATCGAGGATCCAGTACTTCGGCGTGCGGATCGAACGCTGGCTCTCGTGCAGCCAGTCGCGCAGCGGTACGTCATTGACGCCGGTCTTGCGGCAAGTGGCCATGTAGCCGTCGCCGAAGCGCGACACCTGCCCCGTCGACATCGACCCGGGAGAGACGGAGCCGGTGTCGATCACGTGCGTCACGCCGCCGACCCAACCCACCAGTTTGCCGTGCGCGAAGATCGGCACGATGGTGGCGATGTCGCAGGGGTGGACGTTACCGATCGAGCAATCGTTGTTGGTGAACATGTCCCCCGGGTTGATGCCGGGATTGCTCTCCCAGTCGTTCTCGATCATGTACTTGATCGCCGCGCCCATGGTTCCGACGTGGATGATGATGCCGGTGGAGGTGAGCACGCAGTCGCCGGCCGGGTTGTAGAGGGTGAAGCACAGCTCCCCTTCCTGCTCGACGATGGGGCTGGCGGCGATCTTCTTCGCCGTCTCGCGGGCGTGCACCAGGCCGCCGCGCAGTTTCGAGAAGAGCTTCTCATAGCGGATCGGGTCGCTCTCGCGCAGCTCGAGCTTCTGCAGACCGTTGTAGTGACCGGTCTTGGCGGTACGCTCGAGAATGCCGTCGCGGAACTGCTTCAAGGTCATGCCGTTGCCTAGCAAACTGCCCACCCGGGTCGCATTCGGGTTCATGATGTTCATGGGTGTCTCCTCCTCAGATTTCTTTCAGATGGAACAGGCGATGCTTGTCGAGCCGCACTTCGAAGCCGGTGGGAACGACCAGGGTGGTCGCATCCGACTCGATGATGGCCGGACCGGTGATGCGGTTGCCCGGTTTGAGCGCCTCCATCTTCCAGGTCGTCGCCTCGACCCACTTGTGGTGACGATAGAATGGGCGCGTACCGAGTTTCGCTTCCGCCGCCGGATTCGGGCCGCCATCGGGGTCTTCGGGAAGCACCGGTTTTTGCGTCGCCACGTAGCCGCGCATGATGGCGCCGGTGACCGAGAAGCCGAGTTCGGGCGAACGGGCCGAATGGGAATACACCCGCCCGTAGGTGTTCTCGAACGCCTCCACCATCTTGTCCCAGTCCTGCTCCGTGCGCGCCTGCACCACGGGAGACTCGATCTCGAGGTCGTTGAGCTGGCCCATGTACTGCATGCGGTAGCCGGGGCGCAGCATCACGTCCTCGGGCTTGAAGCCGTTGATGACGAATTCTTCGATCACCTTGGCGGCGAGTTCCTGCCAGGCGTCCGTCAGCACGGCGCAGGCGGCCACCTTGTCGGTGTCGCTCGCATTCTGAGGCAAGGCCAGATCGACGCTCTTGTCGTAGCGGTATTCGAAGTCGGCGCAGGCGCACCCAAACGCAGAGAATCCCGCCGCCCAGGCCGGAATGATGACGTCGCGGAATCCCGCTCCCTGCGTATAGCCGTAAGTGTGCACCGGGCCGGCGCCGCCGTAGGAGAAGCAGACGAAATCGGTGGCGCTGTAGCCCTTGCCGCTGATGGTTGCGCGCAGGTAGTCCCGCAGGTGCAGATCGAGCAATTCGATCACGCCGGCGGCCGCGTCCTCCACGCTCAGCCCGAGCGGGTCGGCGATCTGCGCCTTGATGTGCTGACGCGCGCGCTCCACGTCGAGCTTGATCGCCCCGCCGAGGAAGTTGTCGGGGTTGAGATACCCCAGCACCACATGGCAGTCGGACACGGAGACGGTATCGAGCCCGCTCTCCGGCCAGCAGGTGCCCACCCGGTAGCCGGCGCTGTCGGGCCCGAGCTTGATGCCGCCGCTATAGGGATCGATACGCACGAAGGAACCCGCCCCGGCGCCGACCGAATCCATCGACACGAGCGGCAGCGAGAGCACGAGCCGCGCCATGTCCGGGTCGGAAGCGATGGCGAAGTTGCCCTTGGTGATCAGCGCCATGTCGAAGCTGGTGCCGCCGATGTCGCTGCAGGCGATGTTGTCATAGCCCAGCTTCTCGCCGAGCAGTTTCGAGCCGATCACGCCGCCGATCGGGCCGGAAACGATGGTGCGCGCCAGTTCCTTCGCCTTCCAGCTGATCGTGCCGCCGTGGGTGGCCATCACGCGCAGGTCGAACTTGGCACCGTGCTTTTTGAAGCGGTCATTGACTTTCTTCAGGGTCTGCCGCGAGGGTTCGGCGGCGTAGGCTTCGAGCACCGTGGTGTTGGTGCGGTGGCTCTCCTTGCGCGAGGGGTAGTAATCGACCGAGGCGAAGACCGGGATCTGCACCTTGAGCTTGTCGAGTTCTTCGAGGCAGACGTCGCGGGCACGGCGTTCGTTGGTCGGATTCTTGTGCGATTGCAGCAGCGAAATGACGATGGCCTTGGAACCGGCGTCGACCAGTTCCCGCACTGCTTGGCGGACCTCGTTCTCACGCAGGGGCACGACGATCTCGCCTTGTACGTCGGTGCGTTCGGTCACCCCCCGAGTGCGCGACAGCGGCACGAGCGGTTCATCGTAGCGGTGGGTGTTGAGATGGATGCGCTCCTCCAGGGCATAGCCGAGGTAGGATTGGATCGCCCGCCCCATCGAATGCACGTGCTCGAAACCCTTGTTGCAGATGAGCCCGACTTCCAGCCCCTTGCGCTGTACGACGCGGTTGAGCATCGCCGTGCCCGAATACACGCCCGTGACGAGTTCGGGATAGACGTCGTCGACGGTGCGGTTCCAGTGTGCGAGCGCGTCCTGCGACGAGTTGTAGATGGCGAGCGACTCGTCCTCGGGATTGCTCTGCGCCTTGCCGACGACGAAGCGGCCATCCTCACGGACGAAAAAGGTGTCGGTCATCGTGCCGCCGGCGTCGATTCCCATCACCTGGACTTTGGAAGTCTGCCCCCCGGCCCGAGAGGTCTGCTGTCCGGTCTCCATATGTGTCTCCTCCTCGTTTGACGAACGGCGTTCGCGAATGAACGCCTATCTGCTAAGGAGCAAGCTTCGTGCCACGTTCTAATTGGTGCGTCGCAACAGCGAGTTCATCCACAAAACAATCTGATTAATTAATTTATTTTTTGCATCACAACATCACAAGCCCCTTCCGAAAGCGTTCGGAAATCGAACGCTCCGTTCGTGAATCGAACGTTTTCTCCTCTATCATCGAAAAAAAGACGGAGTTACCCCATGCCCTTGTCTGACCCCGCCCCCCGTCGTGGCCTGCGTGCGCTGCCGGTGAGCGTCTGGGGCCTTGCGCTCACCTCGCTCTTCATGGACGTCTCTTCCGAGATGATCCACAGTCTGCTGCCACTCTTTCTCTCGACGGTGCTCGGCGCCTCGATGACGACGATCGGTGTGATCGAGGGTCTGGCAGAGGCCACCGTGGCTTTCACCAAGGTCTTCTCCGGGGCGCTCTCCGACTTCCTGCGCCGCCGCAAGGCGGTGGTCGTGGCCGGCTATGCGCTCTCGGCGCTGACCAAGCCGCTCTTTCCGCTCGCCGCCTCGGTCTCCTGGGTGCTGACGGCGCGGCTGCTCGACCGTTTCGGCAAAGGCATCCGGGAAGCCCCGCGCGACGCGCTCATTGCCGACGTCACGCCCGACTCCCTGCGTGGCGCCGCCTACGGCCTGCGCCAGGCGCTCGACTCGGTGGGCGCCTTCGTCGGGCCGCTGCTCGCCTTCGCCCTCATGGCCTGGTCCGCCGGCGACATCCGGCTGGTGTTCTGGCTCGCCGTGATTCCGGCAGTCTTGGCGGTCGCCACCCTGGTGCGGCTCGTCCCCGAACCCCGGTACCCCGCCGTCAGTACGGAACGCGAGCCTTTCTCCTGGCGCCACCTCTGGCATCTGCCCCGCGCCTACTGGACGGTGGTGGGCTTGGGCGTGATCTTCACGCTCGCGCGCTACAGCGAAGCCTTCCTGCTGCTGCGCGCGCACGACGTGGGTCTGAACATCGGCTTGGTGCCGCTGGTGATGATTACAATGAACGTCGCCTATGCCACGCTCGCCTATCCGGCCGGCGTCGCCGCCGACCGGATAGGCACGAAGCGCCTGTTGCTTGCCGGCATCGCCGCCCTCGTCCTTGCCGACCTGCTGCTCGCCTCGGCAAGCGGCCCGACCGTGGTCTTCCTCGCCGCCCTCCTGTGGGGGGCGCACCTCGCCGCCACGCAAGGCATCTTCGCCAAGATGATCGCGCACGCCGCGCCGGCCGAGCTGCGCGGCACGGCCTTCGGCGGATTCAACCTGCTGACGGGCTTCGCGCTCTTGGCTGCGAGCGCGCTCGCCGGCTGGCTGTGGAGCACCGGGGGCGCCGAAGCCGCATTCGTGGCGGGGGCCGTACTCGCCGCAGGGGCGGGTGCGGCATTGATGCGGTACGGAAGAGAATGAAAGGAATGAATTTTCTTCTTCCCCATGGCAGCCAGTCGGCTACACTCCTCAGCGATCCCCATCGATTCCCGCCGAGAGGCAAGACGACATGGCGTTGAACACCGAGCATCTGCGCACCACTCTGCGCGCCCTGGAAGCCGCCGTCGAGCGATTCCGCCATGCCGAAAGCGTCGGCAACGAGCTCGAGCGGGAAATCCTGCGCATGGCCATCGTCAAGGGGTTCGAACTCTCGCAAGAAGTCTGCTTCAAACTGCTCAAACGTCGGCTCAAGGAATACGGTCACACGGCCCGCCAGATCGAGAGTCTGCTTTTCAAGGACGTCTTGCGTCTGGCGGCCCGGCACGGTCTCTTGACCCTCGAAGAAACCGAGCGCTGGTTCGCCTATCGGGACAACCGCAACGATACCGCCCATGACTACGGCGAAGCGTTCGTCGCGGAGACGCTGGCGCTCATCCCCGATTTTCTGCGCGATGCCAGGGCGCTCGAATCACGCCTTACCACCGAACCGGGCGAGGATCGAACTCCATGACCGATCTTCCTTCCCTCGACCTGCCCGCCCGCTATCTGGACGAGGTCCGCACCCTTTTGCGGCGCCACGTTCCCGGCCATGAGGTCTGGGCTTACGGCAGCCGGGTGAAGGGCGACGCGCACGCGGCAAGCGATCTCGATCTGGTCGTGCGCGACCCGCTCGACCCGCAGCGTCCCTGCCCGGCGCTCCTGACGCTACGCCGCGCCTTGCGCGACAGCGACCTGCCGATCTCGATCGATGTGCAGGACTGGGCGCGCCTGCCCGAAACGTTTCGCCAGGAGATCGAACGGGGCTACGTCGTCATCCAGCAGGGGGAGGTTCCGTCTGGTTCATCCCCCGCCGCGCCAGCAGCTCCCGCGCGTGCTCGCGGGTCGTATCGGTGATTTCCAGCCCGCCCAGCATGCGGGCGATCTCCTCGACGCGGGCGGCCGGTTCGAGCGCTTCGACGCGGGTGTGCATGGCACCACCCTCTTCCTCTTTCCATACGCGCAGCTGCCAGTCGGCCCAGGCGGCCACTTGCGGCAGGTGCGTCACCGCCAGCACCTGGCGGTCGCGGCCGAGCTGCCAGAGCGAGCGGCCGACGATCTCGGCCACCGCGCCGCCGATGCCGACGTCGACTTCGTCGAAGATGAGCGTGGGCGT
>JAQUGB010000121.1 GCA_028684345.1 Tepidiphilus sp.
AACACCGTCTGGCTCGCCTTGAAGCCGGTGGTGTTGGCGTTGGCCACGTTGTGGCTGATGACGTCGAGCGCCTGCGAAGAGCTGGATAGGCCGCTCAAGCCTTGTTGGAATGCCATGATCCTCTCCTGTCTCAGATGATCTGCTTGACCTCGTCGAGGGTGAAGATACCCAGATCACCCACCTGCAGGTCGGTGCTCTTGGGGCCCTTGACCACGCCGGTGACCTGGCCGAGCTGCAGCGGGCTGGCATTGACCGTGTCGCTGCCGCTCTTCGCCTCGACCTTGATTTTGTACATACCGGGCTGGGCGGTTTGCCCGTCGTCGGCCTTGCCATCCCAGACGAAATTGTGGCTACCGGCGTCGAGCGAGCCAAGATCGAGCGAGCGCACGAGCACCCCGGACTGATCGGTGATCGTCACCTTCACGCTGCTCGCCGCGAGGGGCAGATCGACCCCGGCGATGCCGCCCGAATTCGTGAGCATGATCTGGTTGCCGGCCACCAGCACCCCGCGCCCCACGAGCGAAGCCATGTCGGTCATCTGCGCCGTGCCGGCCAGCTCCGAGACGAGCTGATTCAACTTCTCGATGCCCTGCACCGTGCTCATCTGCGCCAGTTGCGAGGTTACCTCGGCGTTGTCCATGGGGTTCAGGGGGTCCTGGTTCTTGAGCTGGGTGGTCAGCAGCGTCAGGAAGCGGTTCTGCATGTCCTCGACGGCGCCGGCCGTCACGCTCTTGCTCGTCTCGCGCTGACCGTACTGCGCCAGGATCGAATTCGCCGTGGTGGCGGTGGAGGAATTGATCGTGCTCATCGTCCGTCTCCGGTGGGTTCGTCATTGATCGGCGACGGTGCCGTAACCCGCACCCCGCTCACTGCCCGATCGTCAGGGTTTTCTGTAGCAAACTTCGTGCCGTATTTACGACTTCCACGTTGTTCTGGTACGAGCGCGAGGCGGAGATCATGTTGACCATCTCCTCAACCACGTTCACGTTGGGCATCTGAACGTAACCGTTCTCGTCGGCGGCCGGGTTGTTGGGCTCGTAGACGAGGCGCATGGGGGCGGCGCTTTGCACGATCTGGCTCACCTGTACGCCCTGCGCCTCGCCGTCGCGGATGGGGATGGTGCGGAAGACCACCTGCTTGGCACGGTAGGGCTGGCCGTCGGGGCCGACGACGCTCTCGGCGTTGGCGAGGTTGGAGGCGGTGGTGTTGAGCCGCACCGACTGCGCCGTGAGTGCCGACCCGGCGACCTTGAACACGTCGAGCATTGCCATGACGATCTCCCTGCGAATTCACTCACTGCCCGGTGATGGCGGTGCGCATCCCTTTGAGCAGCCGGTTGATAAAATTGAGGCTCGCCTCGTAGTGGAACGCCGTCTCGGCGAAGGCCGTGCGTTCCTGGTCCATGTCGACGGTGTTGCCGTCGACGGACGACTGCACTTCGGTGCGGTAGCCCTCGTATTCGGCAAGCGGCCCGTCGCTCTCGACCGAGAGGTGATCGGGATCGGTTTTCTCGAGCCTGGGGACGCTGCGGCTCGACTGGGCCTTGGAGAGCGCGGCGCGGAAATCGAGGTCGCGCGCCTTGTACCCGGGCGTGTCGGCATTGGCGATGTTCGAGGCGATGAGCTGCTGCCTGCGGGCTTGCACTTCGAGCGCATGGCGCTGAAAAGCGAGGGCTTGTTCGAGTTTTTCCAACATGGTCATCCTCCGGTTTGGGACGACGGGTAATGAGCACTTTCCATGCCTGACAGGATAAGTCCCTGCCCGTCAAGGCAAAGGGCGGAACATGCGGGATTCTTCCCGGCAAATTCGCGCTTGCCTGCCGGCAAGGATTGCCGGGCTTGCCGATCCGTGTTAGAACTTCGGCCCATGAACGCCGTCCGCCTTTTCGCCTTTTTCTTTCCCTTCGCTCTCGGGCTGTGTAGCCTTGCGGCCGAAGCGCGCCAGGAGCCGCAGGCAGTGGAGCAGACCGTGCGCGCCTTCCTGCAGCAGGCGACGGCGGGGCTGCCGGGGCGGGTGCAGATCGAGGTCGATCCGTTCGACCCCTACAATCAGCTCCCTCCCTGCCGCCAGCTGCAGGCCTTCGTGCCGGAGAACGTGCGGCTGTGGGGACGGGTGGCGGTGGGCGTGCGCTGCACCGATCCTGCCCCCTGGACGGCTTATCTCACCGCCCGGGTCGCGGTGTTTGGCGCTTATTACCAGAGCGCCCGGCCGCTGCGCGCGGGGCAGATCCTCTCGCCCGACGATCTGCGCCGTGAAGAAGGAGAACTCACGGCGCTGCCGGAAGACGTGGTGCTCGATGCCTCCCGCGTGGTGGGCGCACGCCTGCGCGGCAGCCTCGCGGCCGGCCAACCCCTGCGCCAGAGCCAGATCGTGTTGCCCGACGTCGTCTCGCCGGGAATGGACGTCGTCGTCCGCGCCACTGGCCCGGGCTTCGTGGTGGAGAATCGCGGCAAGGCGCTCAATCGCGCCGCCCCGGGCGAGACGGTGCGGGTGCGGCTCGAGGGTGGGCGCGTCGTCTCGGGTCAAGCCCAACCAGATGGCTCGGTAGCGCTCGGCCCTTAGGGTGGCAAGCATCATCCACCGTACGGCGGCATCGTGCGATTCTGTGCGGAAAATGCTAAAGTTTTCTCATGACTTGCCGTTACCTCCCCCATCGACGCACCGGATTCAAAGAGGAAAGGCGATGAAGATCGGAACCCCCACGCCGCCCGTGACGGGAGGGGCGGAAGCCCTGAGGCCGAGCCCTGCCGGCGGCCATGCGCCCTCTGCCACGCCGCGTGCTGGCAGCACGAACGACTCGGTGGCCGTCTCACGCCTGGCGGATTTGCTGGCGCAGGGAGAACGTGCGATGGAAACCACTGCCGAAATCGACGCCACCCGCGTCCAGGAAATATCCCAGGCAATCCGCGACGGGCGCTTTCACATAGACCCCGAGCGCATCGCCGACGGCCTGCTTGCCGGCGTACGCGATTTCCTCATCCTAGAGAACCGATGAGCCTCTCTCCCACCGCCCTCGCCCTGCTCTCCCAACTGCTCGCGCAAGAAGAGCGTGCGCTCGAGCGTTTCCTCGCCGTACTCGAAGAGGAGCGCCGAGCCCTGCTCGCAGGTGAAGTCGAGGCGATCGCCTCGAGCGTGGAGCGTAAGAACGAGATTACCGAATCCTTGCAGAACTGCAGCCGGCAGAAACTGCTGCTGGCGGCAAAAAGCGCCGGCAAAACCGAGCAGGAGGCCGCCGCCGTGCTCCAGCAATGGATGCAGGAGCCCTCGCTCGCCCCCGTGTGGGAACGCATCCGAACGCTGGCCGAACGCTGCCGGCGCGCCAACCTCGAAAACGGCACCTTCATCCGCGAGCGGCTGGCGGTCAATCAGCAGGCGCTCGACGTGCTCCTCGGCGCCCAGGAGCGCCTCACCACCTACGACGCGCTCGGCACCACGCGCTTTCGTACCGCCACCCGCCGTCCGTTGGGGTCGGCCTGAACGCCCCGTCGTCGAAACGGGCATTTTCTGCCACAATGCAACCCGTTGGCCGATCGCCGGAGCCTCGCGTCATGATCACCGTCGTCTTCAACCAGAAAGGCGGGGTGGGCAAATCCACCATCACCGTCAATCTCGCCGCCATCGCCGCCCGGCGCGGGCTGCGCACCCTCGTGGTCGACCTCGACCCGCAGGCGAACACCACGCGCTACCTCCTGGGCGAGGCCGCGGAAACCGCCGAACCGACGCTTGCCGAATTTTTCGATCAGACGCTCAACTTCAAGCTCGACCCGCGGCGCACCGAGGAATTCGTCCTGCCCACGGCGCACGAGTGCCTCGCCCTCCTCGCCGGCCACGGCACGCTCGAAGAGCTGCAGGGCAAACTCGAATCGCGCTACAAGATCTTCAAGCTGCGCGAGGCCCTGCGCGAGCTCGCGGCACAGTTCGACCGCATCTATATCGACACGCCGCCGGCGCTCAATTTCTACACCCGCTCGGCGCTCATCGCCGCGCGCTGGTGCCTCATCCCCTACGACTGTGACGAGTTCGCCCGCCGGGCGCTCCTGCAGCTGCTCGAAACGCTCGAGGAAGTCCGCGCCGACCACAACCCCGAACTGCAACTGGCAGGCATCGTGGTCAACCAATTCCAGAGCCGCGCCACCTTGCCGCGACAGGCGGTGGACGAACTCGCTGCCCAAGGTTTGCCCGTGCTCTCGCCCTACCTCTCGAGTTCGGTCAAGGTGAAAGAGTCGCATCAGAAGAGCTTGCCGCTCGTAGCGCTCGAACCCGGCCATCGGCTGGCGCAGGAATTCGCCGCCCTCTTCGAGGCGATCGAAGCGCGCACCGCCGGCTAGGAAAACGCTGCCTAGAGCCGTTCGAGCGGCGCCACCGACAGCAGTAACCGCTTGATGCCCACCTCGGAGCCGAAGCGCACGCTCGCCTGAGCGTGTGCCCCCGCGCCTTCCACCGCCAGAATCACCCCCTCGCCGAAGCGCGGATGGCGCACCCGCTCGCCGCTGCGCCAGCCGTTGGCTGCCGTCGTCGCCGGGGCGGAAGCGCGCGACGGTGTCGGCTGTGGCGCTTTCTGCTCGCGACGCCTGGCGTTGAGCCACAGCAAGAGCTCCGCCGGGATCTCCTCAAGAAAACGCGAGGGCTGATGGTATTCGGTCTGCCCGTGCAGCATGCGGATGTCGGCCCAGGAGAGATAAAGGCGCTGGCGCGCCCGGGTCACCGCCACGTACATCAAGCGCCGCTCCTCTTCCACCCCACCGTCGGCGTACAGGCTGTTCTGATGGGGAAAGAGCCCTTCCTCCAGCCCGGTGAGGAAGACGACGTCGAACTCCAGCCCCTTCGAGGCGTGCACCGTCATCAGCTGCACCGCCGCCTGCCCCGCCTCGGCCTGCTGCTCGCCGGATTCGAGCGCGGCGTGCTGCAGGAAGAGGGCGAGCATCTCGTGCCCCTGCGCCTCGATCCCCTCGATCGCCATCTGGGCGACGAAATCGCTCGCCGCGCTCACGAGTTCATCGAGGTTCTCCAGCCGGTCGCCCCCGTCGCGCTCGGCGGCGTAGTGCGCACGCAGCCCCGAACCGGCGATCACCCGCTCGACGAGTTCCGGCAGCGGCACCTCGCGCGTCTGCTCGCGCAGGCGTTCGAGCAGCTGGAGGAATCCTTGCAGCGCCGCCCCCGGGCGGCCGGGGATACAAGCGGCCGCCGCACTGATGCCGGTCTGCCCGTTGCGTTGCGCCGCCAGCGCCTCCAGCGTGCGCGCCCCGATGCCGCGCGGCGGGAAGTTCACCACCCGCAGGAAGGCCGTCTCGTCATCGGGCAGCAACAGCAGCCGCAGGTAGGCGAGCGCGTGCTTGATTTCGGCGCGGTCGAAGAACCGCTGCCCGCCATGGACGCGGTACGGAATGCCGGCCGCGAGCAGCGCATGCTCCAGCGCGCGCGACTGGGCGTTCGCCCGATAGAGCACGGCGATCTGCTCGGCCGAGACGCCCTCGCGCAGCAGATTG
>JAQUGB010000122.1 GCA_028684345.1 Tepidiphilus sp.
TGGGCTCGAAGAGCACGAGCTCGCGATCGACGAGCACCGGCACCCGCCCGTAGGGGTTGATGCGGGCGACGTCGGCCTGCTTGTCGAGCAAGTCGACGTCGGTGACTTCGAAATCCATCCCCTTTTAATAGAGGACGATGCGGCAACGGTAGCTGAAGGGATCGACCGATCCCGAATAGAGGTTCATCATGGCGTACGTCTCACGAAGAAAAACGAACGCACCCCGGCCGGGGTGCGCACGTGACGGCGGGGCGCGGACCCTGCCCGGCCGGGCTGCGGCGCCCCGCCGCAGCCGGGTTCAATGGACGTCTTTCCAATACGCTTTCTTGAGCGCATAGGCGAGCGCAAAGAACACCGCCAGGTAGAGCATCACCCAGATGCCGATGGACTTGCGCTTCTCGGCGATCGGCTCGCCCATCCACTGCATGAACGAGACGAGGTCGGCGACCATCTTATCGTATTCCTGCGCGCTCATCGTTCCCGGCTTGGCGAGCACGAGCTCGATCGACTGGGCGCCATCGGGGTGCTGGGTGATTTTGGCCGTCTGTTCGCCCTGAAGTTCCCAGAAGACGTGCGGCATTCCGGCACCCGGGAAGACGACGTTGTTCCAGCCGTTGGGACGGGAAGGGTCGCGGTAGAAACTACGCAGGTAGGTATAGACCCAGTCTGCACCGCTGCCGAACTCGGAATTACGCTGACGCGTCACCAGCGTGAGGTCGGGCGGAGCGACCCCGCCGAACCACTTCTTCGCGTCCTGCGGCCGCATGGCGATGGTCATGAGGTCGCCCACTTTCTTGTCCGGCGGCAAGAGCTTTTCCTTGATCTCGTCTTCGGTGAAGCCAATCTCGGTGAGCTTGTTGTAGCGCATGAAGCTCGCGGAGTGGCAGGCGAGGCACTCCGCGACGAAGGTCGTCGCGCCGCGCTTGAGACGCTCGAAATCCGTAGAAAGCGGCGCCTTGTCGAGTGGCACCCCTGCGGCTGCGGCAAAAACGAGCGCGGGGGCAAAAAGGACGGCCGTGAGCAGCCGCTTGGCATGGACGATGAGGTTCTTCATTTCCAGGTCACCCTTTCCGGTTCGGGTTTGCAGGGATCGATCTTGCTGTACCAGGGCATCAGCAAGAAGAAGGCGAAATAGAGCACAGAGCAGATCTGCGACACCAGCGTGCGTCCCGGCGTGGGCGGCAATACGCCGAGATACCCGAGAATGAAGAAGGAGATGACGAAGATCGTGAGCGCGGTCTTATAGATCGGTCCCTTGTAGCGAATGGATTTCACCGGCGAGCGGTCGAGCCAGGGTAGGAAGGCGATGATGATGACCGCGGCCCCCATGGCGACCACGCCCCAGAATTTGGCGTCGATGCCGAAGAGCGGATAAGTGACGGCGCGCAGGATGGAGTAGAACGGCGTGAAATACCACACTGGCGCGATGTGCGGCGGCGTGACCATGGGATCGGCCGGGATGAAGTTGTTGTACTCGAGGAAGTAGCCGCCGCCCTCGGGCATGAAGAAGAGCACCGCGAAGAAGACGATGAGGAAGCCCGCCACCCCGACGATGTCCTTGACCGTGTAATACGGATGGAAGGGGATGCCGTCGAGCGGGCGGCCGTTGGCGTCTTTCTTCTTCTTGATCTCGATGCCGTCGGGGTTGTTGGAGCCGACTTCGTGCAGCGCGATGATGTGCGCGGCCACGAGCAACAGCAGCACCAGCGGCACGGCGATGACGTGCAGCGAGAAGAAGCGGTTGAGCGTGGCGTCCGACACCACGAAATCGCCGCGGATCACGGTGGAGAGATCCGGCCCGATGACGGGGATCGCCGAGAAGAGGTTGATGATGACCTGCGCCCCCCAGTAGGACATCTGCCCCCATGGCAGCAGGTAGCCCATGAAGGCCTCGGCCATCAGGGCGAGGAAGATGAGCACGCCGAAGATCCACACGAGTTCACGCGGTTTGCGGTACGAGCCGTAGAGCAGCCCGCGGAACATGTGCAGATAGACGACGATGAAAAAGGCCGAAGCGCCGGTGGAGTGCATGTAGCGAATGAACCAGCCGCCGGACACCTCGCGCATGATGTACTCGACGCTGGCGAAGGCCACGGGGATGCCGGAAGCGTTGAGCGAGGCATCCGGCTTGTAGTGCATCACGAGGAAGATGCCGGTGACGATCTGGATCACCAGCACGAGAAGCGCCAGCGAGCCGAAGTAGTACCAGAAATTGAAGTTTTTGGGTGCGTAGTATTCGGTGAGGTGCTCCCGGATCGTGGAGGTGAGCGGGAAGCGCTCGTCGATCCAGTGCAACAGTCCTTTCTTGGCAGTCATGTTCTTTCCTCGCGCGTCAAGCTTTGTCTTCGCCGATGAGGATCTTGGTATCGGTCAGGTATTGGTGCGGCGGCACGGTGAGGTTCGTCGGTGCCGGTTGGCTCTTGAACACGCGTGCGGCGAGGTCGAACTGTGAGCCGTGGCAGGGGCAGAGATAGCCGCCCAGCCAGTCCTTGCTGATACCGCTCGCATCACCCTTGGCGAACTTGGGCGTAGGGGAGCAGCCGAGGTGGGTACAGATCCCGACGACGACGAGATATTCCGGCTTGATGGAACGGTGCCGGTTCTTGGCGTAGGGAGGCTGGATGGATTTCTCGGAATTCGGATCGGCAAGGAGCGGTTCGACTTCTTCGAGCGTGGCGAGCATCGCCTCGTTACGGCGCAGGATCCAGACGGGCTGGCCACGCCATTCGACGGTCATCATTTCGCCCGGGGCGAGCTTGCTGACATCGGCTTCGGCCGGCGCGCCGGCCGCCTTGGCGCGATCGGAAGGCGTGAGACTGGCGACGAAGGGAGCCGCTGCGGCAACCACGCCGGCTCCTCCGACGACGGAGGTGGCAATCAATAGCTGCCGCCGGTTGTCGTCCAACGTTTGATCCTTGCTCATGGCGCGAATCCTCGAGAGATGGAAAGACGGAACAAATTTGCGAATTATAAAGGATCGACGGGAGGCGTCCAAGAGGAATGCGGTGGCTCGACGCTTCAGGTGGCGTCGAGCCGGCGACGATCGATGAGCGCGTGCGCCACGGTGGCAGGATCGACGTATTCGAGCTCGCCGCCGAGCGGCACGCCGCGCGCCAGGCGCGTGACCGCCAACCCACGCGCTCGCACGCGTTCGGCGATCCAGTGTGCCGTGGCCTCGCCTTCGTTGGTGAAGTTGGTGGCGAGCACCACTTCGCGCACCTCTGGAGCAGCGAGCCGCTCGAGCAAACGCTCCAGCTCGAGCTCTTTGGGGCCGATGCCATCGAGGGGCGACAGGCGCCCCATCAGCACGTAGTAAAGGCCACGGTAGCTGTGGGTCTGTTCGATCGCTTCCATGTCGGCGGGCGATTCGACCACGCAGACGAGGGTGGCGTCGCGCGCCGGATCGCTACAGCGGGCGCACACGGTGGTCTCGCTGAAGGCATTGCAGCGCGCGCAGTGCGTGAGGGTGGTGAGCGCCGCCTCGATCGCCCGGGCCAGCCGCTGCGCGCCGCGCCGCTCGCGTTGCAGCAGGTGGTGCGCCATGCGCTGCGCGCTCCTTGCGCCGACGCCCGGCAGGCAGCGCAGCGCCTCGATGAGTTCGTCGAGCGGCGTGGGCATGGACGCTCAGAAAGGCAATTTCATGCCTGGAGGCAAAGGCATGCCGGCAGTGACGGAGGCCATCTTCTCCTGGGTGGTCTGCTCGACCCGGCGCACGGCGTCGTTGACCGCAGCGGCGACGAGATCTTCGAGCATTTCCTTGTCGTCGAGCACGGAGGGATCGATGCTGACGCGGCGCACGTCGTACTTGCAGGTCATGATTACCTTGACGAGCCCGGCCCCGGCCTGCCCTTCGACTTCGAGGGCGGCGAGTTCGTCCTGCACTTTTTTCATGTTTTCCTGCATTTGCTGCGCCTGGCGCATCAAGCCAGAGAGGGCGTTCTTATTGAGCATGGCGTGTTCCTTGCGGTGGAGTTGAAGAAGTAGACCAGGTGACGCTGGTCTCGTCGAGCGTGGCGTCGAACCGTTCGACGAGCCGCTGGGTAACGGGGTGCGTCAGCAGCCGCCCGACGGCGGCGGCATGGGCCCGGCGACGGGCCTCGGCTTCGCGCTGCGCCGGGGTATCGGCGACTTCAGCAACGGTGACGCGCACTTGGACGCGCCGCCCCAGCACCTCGCCCAGCGCCTCGGCGATGCGATCGACGCATTCCGGGTGTAGTTCGAGCAGCACGCGGTGCGAGGCATCGAGCAGGAGCTCGACCGTATCGCCGTGGACCGCGCGGCAGACGCAATGTTGCGCGAACTCGCGCGCGAGCCCCGTGAGACGCATGGCGGCAAACCATTTGTGCCAGGCATCGACCTCGCTGCTGCCCGACCGTACCGGCTCGCCCGGGCAAGACACGAGCGGCTCCCGCACGGAATGTGCACCGGACGAAGAAGGCTCCCCGGGCACCGCTTCCGTCCGTATCGGCGTAACACCGATTGCCTCGTGGGTCACCTCATCCGTAGATGCCTCGTGCTCGAAGCGCGACGGCGCGGTATCCAGGCGTTCTCTTTCGTCCAGAGGCGAAGCATCCTCGCTTGGCGAGGGGCGCGGCGTGACACTGGTCGTTTCACTGCGCGGCGCCGCGACGGGGCCGGGCACGGCGGAAGGGGGCGTGGCGGTCGTCTGGGGCGCGAAGGCGAGCAGACGCAAGACGGCCATCGAGAAGCCCACGGCGGGATCGGGCGCGAGAGGGAGATCGCGGCGCGCGTGCGTGAGGATGTCGTAGGCGAGCTGCAGGTATTCGGGGTCGAGCCGGGCCGCGAGCGGGGCGAGCGCCTCGCGCGTCTGCGTCTCCAGGGCTTCGGGCGCGAACTGCAGCACGGCGAGCTGATGCACGAGTTGCGCGAGCGCGGCCAGGGCCGATTCGAGCGACGCACCGCTCATGGCGAGCCGGTCGGCGAGCGCAAGCGCAGCCGGGGCATCGGCCGCTGCCACGGCCTCGAAGAGTTCGCGCAAGGTGGCGCTCGCCACCAGGCCCAGCATCTCCGCCACCTGCGTCTCGCGCACCTCTCCTGCCCCGTAGGCGAGCGCCTGGTCGAGGAGCGAGAGCGCATCGCGCATGGAGCCGCGCGCGGCCTGCCCCACGAGTTCGAGCGCCCCGAGATCGTGGGGCACGCCCTCAGCCTCCAGGATACGGGCGGCGTGCTCGGCGACGAGGGCGGGCGGCAGCGAGCGCAGGTTGAACTGCAGGCAGCGCGACAGCACCGTGACGGGGATCTTTTGCGGGTCGGTGGTGGCGAGGATGAACTTGACGTGCTCGGGCGGCTCTTCGAGGGTCTTGAGCATGGCGTTGAAGGCGTGCCCGGTGAGCATGTGCACTTCGTCGATCATGTAGACCTTGAAGCGCCCCTGCACCGG
>JAQUGB010000123.1 GCA_028684345.1 Tepidiphilus sp.
CCTTTGATGATCGATCTCGCCGGTCTCGAACCGAGCCCGGAGGAGCTGCGCCGTCTCGCCCATCCGGCCGTGGGCGGCGTCATTCTCTTTGCCCGCAACTATCGCGATTCGGCCCAGCTCGCCGCCTTGGTCCAGGCGATACGTTCCGCCCGCCCGGGGCCTCTGGTCATCGCCGTCGATCAGGAGGGCGGGCGCGTGCAGCGCTTTCGCGGCGATGGCTTCACGCCGGTCGCCCCCATGCGCCGGCTCGGCGATGAGTACGAACGCGACCCCGAGCAGGCGGTGGCGCTCGCCTACGACGTCGGGCTCGTCATCGGCGCGGAACTCGCCGCGCATGGTATCGATCTCACTTTTGCACCGGTGCTCGACGTCGAGGCAGGAGTGAGCGCGGTGATCGGTGACCGCGCCTTCAGCGATGATGCCGGCGTGGTCGCGCGGCTCGCCCAGGCGCTGGTGGCGGGGCTCGCCATGATGGGGGTGCGCGCCGTCGGCAAACATTTTCCCGGCCACGGCGCGGTGGCCGCCGACTCGCACGAGACGCTGCCGGTCGATTCCCGCCCTTTCGAGGCGATCTGGCAGCGCGACCTCGTGCCCTATCGTCATCGCCTGTTGCGCTCGCTGGCCGGCGTCATGCCGGCGCACGTGCGCTATGAACGCTGTGCCCCCGAACCGGCGGGATTTTCCGCCTTCTGGCTCGGGGAAGTGCTGCGCGCTCGGCTGGGTTTCCGCGGGGCCGTGCTCTCCGACGATCTCGGCATGGCGGGGGCCGGAGCCGCGGGGGACGATCCTCGCGCGCGCGTCGCGGCGGCGTTGTCGGCCGGTTGCGACCTGGCGCTCGTATGCAATCGCCCCGAGTGGGTGGAGCGCCTGCTCGAGGAATCGTGGCCGGAGGAGACGGCGGACGTCATCGCGCGCCGCACGGGGCTTCTCGGCTCGCCGCGCATTTCTGATCTGTTCGAGCTCGAGCTCTTCGAACCCTACCTGCAGGCGCGCGAACGCGTGCGCGACTGGTCGCAGCGCAATGTCTGGTTCTGATCCCTTCCTGCCATGAGTTTCGACGCTTCGGCTTTTCTGCAGACGGTGCCCGAATCGCCCGGCGTCTATCGCATGATCGGCGCCGACGAGACCGTGCTCTACGTCGGCAAGGCGAAGAACCTGCGCCGACGCCTGGCGAGCTACTTCCGCACGCGCTTGCCGAGCCCGCGCATCGCCTTGATGGTGCGCCAGATCGAACGCGTCGACATTTCGCTCGTGCGCTCCGAGGCCGAAGCGCTCATCCTCGAGAATCACCTCATCAAGACGTTGTCGCCGCGCTACAACATCCTCTTTCGCGACGACAAATCCTATCCCTACATTCGGCTCACCGGCGGCGACTTCCCCGCCATTCAGACCTACCGTGGCGCATTGCACAAGGGGGAACGGTACTTCGGACCCTATCCGAACGGCTGGGCGGCGCGCGAGAGCATTCAGCTCGTGCAAAAACTCTTCGAGCTGCGCACCTGCGCCGACTCGGTATTCCGCAACCGTTCGCGCCCCTGTCTGCTGCACCAGATTCATCGCTGCACCGCGCCCTGCGTGGGCAAAGTGAGCGTAGAGGAATACCGGCAACAGGTCGAGATGGCCGCGCGCTTTCTCTCCGGCAAATCGACCGAGGTGATCGAGACGCTTACCGCGGCGATGAACGCCGCGAGCGAGCGCCTCGACTTCGAAGAGGCGGCCCGTCTGCGGGACCGCCTCCGCGCCCTGCAATCGGTGCTGCACCAGCAGGCCGTCGACAGTCGCCGCGACGAGGACGTCGACATCCTTGTCGTCATCGCCGAAGGCGGAATCGTCTGCGTGAACCTCGCCATGGTGCGCGGCGGGCGGCATCTCGGAGACCGTCCCCTCTTTCCGCAGCAGGCCGAGGGAGCCGAGCCGGCCGACGTGCTCCACGCCTTCCTCGAGCAGCACTACCAGGACCGGCCCTGGCCCGATCGCATCCTCACCAATCTTGCCTCGCCGGAATTGGCCGAGTTCGTAGAGTTCCTTGCCGAACGCCCCATTGCCGTGAGTGCCGGACGCGGTGCCACCGACCGCGCCTGGCTGGAGATGGCCGAAGCGAACGCCCGGGTGGCGATCACAGCGCGCTTGCGCGGCGGTGAGCGTGCCCGCACCCAGCTGCAGGAATTGGCCGCGGCGCTCGACCTGCCCGAGCCGCCGCGGCGCATCGAATGCTTCGACATCAGCCACACCATGGGCGAAGCCACCGTGGCCTCCTGCGTCGTCTGGGAGGGGGAGGGGATGAACCCCTCGCAATACCGGCGCTATCACATCGAAGGCATTACGCCGGGCGACGACTATGCCGCCATGCGCCAGGTGCTCACCCGCCGTTATGAGCGGGTCGCCGAGGGCGAGGCGCCGCGCCCGGATCTCGTGCTCATCGACGGCGGCAAGGGGCAGCTCGAGGTCGCCGCCCGGGTGCTCGACGAACTCGGGCTCGAACTGCCGCTCGTGGGCGTGGCCAAGGGCGAAGCGCGCAAACCCGGCCTCGAGACCCTCGTCTTCGCCGACGGACGGGCGCCCCTGCAGCTGCCGCCGTCTTCGCCGGCGCTCCATCTCATCCAGACCGTGCGCGACGAGGCGCACCGCTTCGCCATCACCGGCCACCGCGCCCGCCGCGCGAAATCGCGCACGGGCTCGCGTCTGGAAGACATCCCCGGCATCGGCCCCAAACGGCGCAAGGCGCTGCTCGCAGCCTTCGGCGGGCTCGATGGTGTGAAAGAGGCCACGGTCGAAGACCTATGCCGCGTGCCCGGCATCGACCGGCGGCTCGCCCAAACCCTCTATAATGCGCTGCATGACCAGTGACGGCAGAAGAGACGCGAAGGGACGGGACACGATGCGCTGGAACATTCCCAATCTGATCACTTGGGGGCGTATCGCCCTCATCCCCGTCTTCGTCCTGCTCTTCTATCTTCCCCAAGGCTGGCTGCGCCTTGAAGTCGTCAATCTCTGGGCTACGATCATCTTTACCGCGGCAGCGATCACTGACTGGCTCGACGGCTTCCTCGCTCGCCGGCTCGGACAGCAGTCGCGTTTCGGTGCCTTCCTCGATCCGGTGGCCGACAAGCTGATGGTTGCCGCCGCCCTCATCGTGCTCGTCGATCTGGGGCGGGCGCATGCCTTGGCTGCCCTCATCATCATCGGGCGCGAGATCACCATCTCGGCCTTGCGCGAATGGATGGCCGAACTCGGCAACCGCGGCTCGGTGGCCGTTGCCTTCATCGGCAAGCTGAAGACCACCGTCCAGCTCATCGCCATCCCCGTGCTCCTCTACTGGAGCCCCTTGCCGCACTTCGACACCCCCTTCTGGGGGCAGGCGATGCTGTGGCTGGCGGCTTTGCTCACCATCGTCTCCATGATTTATTACCTGCGCCGCGCTTGGCCGCTGTTGCGCGAAGGCATGACTTGAGGGATTCGCGAACGATTTCTACGCTCAGGGCTCGCTGGCAGGCTCTGGTCGCGAACGGCATCTTCGCCCCTGCGCAGGGCGCATTCCCCCTTCAACCACAAACGACGTTTGCTCGAGTAATCCTTACGCCCTTTGCGTTCGCTAGACATTGTCCAAGTATTTTGCTATATTGAACATTTCCCTTGCCTCACCGGAACGCATGTCGGGAGGCTGCTCGTCAACCATAAGGAGTCTACATGCGACATTACGAAATCGTCTTCATCGTCCATCCGGACCAGTCCGAGCAAGTTCCGGCCATGGTCGAGCGCTATCGCAACCTCATCACCGGCCGTGGCGGCAAGATCCATCGCCTCGAAGACTGGGGTCGTCGCCAGCTCGCCTATTCCATTCAGAAAGTGCACAAGGCACACTACGTGCTGATGAACATCGAATGTGACGGCGAGACCCTCGAAGAGCTCGAAACGGCTTTCAGATTCAACGATGCCGTGTTGCGTCACCTCACCGTGCGCATGGAAAAGGCGATCACCGAGCCCTCTCCGATGATGAAGGACGAGAAGTCTCGCTCCTTGCTGGAAACCCCGGCAGCCGAGCCCGCCGCCGAATCCAGCCCAGCAGTCTGAGTTTTTGCCCGATCGGTGTGCAACCGTGTGGAACTCGAGGGCGTGCTGATCTCTAGTCGTGGCCTGCGTTACACGCCAGCCGGCATCCCTGTTTTCGAGGGCGTGCTTGCCCATCGTTCGACGCAGACCGAAGCCGGCGCCGAGCGCCGCATCGAGTTCGAGGTCGGCATCAAATCCCTCGGTGAATGCGGGCTGCGGCTGGCCGAGCTGCCGCTGGGCGCCGTGATCCACTGTACGGGTTTCCTGGCTGCACGGACGCTAAAGAGCCGCACGCCGATCCTACACATCACCGAATTACGACACATGGAAGGAAAAGAACATGGCTAGACCAGAACGGGGCGGACGCGGATTCTCCCGCCGCCGCAAATATTGCCGTTTCACGGCCGAAGGCATCGAACAGATCGACTACAAAGACGTCGAGCTGCTCAAAGACTTCATCACCGAAGTCGCCAAGATCGTGCCCGCACGCATCACTGGCACCAGCGCCCGCTATCAGCGCCAGCTTGCCACCGCCATCAAGCGTGCCCGTTTCCTGGCGCTGTTGCCTTATACCGACCAGCACGAGTGAGCGGAGGCCAGACATGCAAGTCATTCTGATGGAGAAGGTCACCAACCTCGGCAACCTCGGCGACATCGTCAAGGTCAAAGACGGCTACGCGCGCAACTACCTCATTCCCCAAAAGAAGGCCAAACGCGCCACGCCCGAGAACATCGCCGAATTCGAACGCCGTCGTGCGGAACTCGAGCGTCAGCAGGCAGAGAAACTCGCTGCCGCCCAAGCGCTCGCCACTCGTCTCGAAGGGATCACGGTACAAATCACCCGCAAGGCCGGTGAGGATGGACGTCTCTTTGGCTCGGTGACCAACATCGACATCGCTGAAGGGCTGGAAGCCCTGGGTTACGATATTCCCCGCGCCCAGATTCTCATGCCCCAAGGCCCGATCAAGAGCGTCGGCGAGACCGAGGTCGAGATCGCGCTGCACACCGACGTGCGCGTCATCATCAAGGTCTCGGTGCTCGGCGAGCACTGATCCTCCTCCCCGTTCGCACCCAACGACGAGCGCCGCACCTCCGGGTCCGGCGCTCGTCTTTTTTCGGCGCTAGAATAGCCCTTCACCTTGCGTAACGAGACTTTGGTTCCATGTCCGACGAACTCATGTTCACCCCTTCCTCCGCCTTCAAGCTGCCGCCTCATTCGCTCGAAGCCGAACAGGCGCTGCTCGGCGGCTTGCTCCTCGACAATACCGCTTGGGAGCGAGTCGCTGATCTCGTCGGGCCTGACGACTTCTATCGCGACGAACACAAACGCATTTTCCGTCACGTCA
>JAQUGB010000009.1 GCA_028684345.1 Tepidiphilus sp.
GGCAGCGTCGTGCTGGTGACGCACGACCGGGCCCTGGTCGATCGGGTCGCCACCCGCATCGTCGAGCTCGACCGGGGGCGGCTGGCGAGCTTTCCCGGGTCGTTCGCCGAGTACGAACGGCGCAAGGCCGAGCAGCTCGCGGCCGAGGCGCAGGCGCAGGCGCGCTTCGACAAGTTCCACGCCCAGGAAGAGGCGTGGATCCGCAAAGGGGTGGAGGCGCGGCGTACGCGCAACGAGGGCCGGGTGCGCCGGCTGGAGCGGCTGCGCGAGGAACGCGAGGCGCGCCGCGAGCGGCTGGGGCGGGTGCGTCTGCAGCTGGAGGCGGGCGAGCAGAGCGGTCGGCTGGTGGCCGAGCTCGTGGGCGTGACGAAATCCTGGGGCGAGAAGACGGTGGTGCGCGACTTCTCCGCCACCATCCTGCGGGGCGATCGCATCGGCTTCATCGGTCCCAACGGGGCCGGCAAGACGACCTTGCTCAAACTGATCCTGGGCGAGATCGAACCCGATGCGGGTCTGGTGCGCCACGGCACGCGCCGCAACGTCGCCTATTTCGATCAGATGCGCGCCCAGCTCGACCCCGAGGCGCGGCTGATCGACGTCGTCAGTCCCGGTTCGGATACGGTGGAGATCGCCGGGCAGCGGCGCCACGTCGTCGGCTACCTCGAGGACTTCCTCTTCTCGCCGCAGCGGGCGCGCTCGCCGGTGAAGACGCTCTCGGGCGGGGAGCGCAACCGCCTGCTGCTCGCGCGCCTCTTTGCTCAGCCGGCCAATGTGCTGGTGCTCGACGAACCGACCAACGACCTCGATCTCGACACGTTGGAGCTCCTCGAGGAGCGCCTGCTCGCTTATCCGGGAACCTTGCTGCTGGTGAGCCACGACCGGCGCTTCCTCGACAACGTCGTCACGCAGGTGATCGCCTCGACCGGCGACGGGCGCTGGGAAGAGTGCGTCGGCGGCTACAGCGACTGGCTGCGGCTGAAGGGAGAGGCCGCGTCGGCATCCGCGGCTACGGGGCCGACCAAGGCTCCTGTCAAAGCCAAGGTCGCCGCAGTGGAGGAACCCCGGTCTTCCCGACCGCGGCGGTTGTCGTACCGCGAACGCCAGGAACTGGAGGCGCTGCCGCAGCGCATCGAGGCCCTGGAGGCCGAGCAGGCGGCGCTCGCCGAGGCGCTCGCCGATCCGCGGCTCTACAGCGAGCGGGCGCAGGAAGTGGCCGGCCTGAAGTCGCGGCTCACGGCGGTGGAGGAAGAGATCGAAA
Organism: Tepidiphilus sp.; assembly: GCA_028684345.1. GTDB lineage: Bacteria > Pseudomonadota > Gammaproteobacteria > Burkholderiales > Rhodocyclaceae > Tepidiphilus. The sequence continues at coordinate 1,259 of JAQUGB010000009.1, forward strand.
CCTTGCTCGAACGCTGGTCGGAACTGGAAGCGCTCGCCGCGGGCGAGGGGTGAGCGTTCATTTGCCGTGTGGCGGAGCAGGGGTGACGTTCGACGGCTCGCCGCCATTGGTACGGGTGGGCGGCGTTTCGGCGTTGGTAGGGCCGAGTAGGCGCGCCATCACCTCTTCCGGCGCGCCGAGCTGCTTGAGCAGGATCTCGCGATTGACATGCACCAGTTCCTGGATGGCGTCGAGGTCGGCCGGGATGCGCGGATCGTTCCAACCGTGGGCGAGGTGGCGCGCAAGCCGCGTGGCGAGCCAAACGGTGCGCGTGCGCGGATTCTCCAGATGGTGGTCGTCGAGCAGCTTTTTCAGGATCTCGGGCAGTTCCAGCGCATCGATGAGGCCGTTGCGGATCTCGACTTCGGTGGCGTTGAACACCTTGCGCTGCAGCTGCTCGAGGGGGATGGCAGGGTAGGTGCGACGCAAGCGGATGAGCAGCGACATGAGCCGGGGGGCATAGAGCCACATCAGGACTTCGGTGATGTCGTGCAACAGCGCCGCGACCACCACTTCCGAGACTTCGATGTCGCGGCGCAGGAGCGCCCATTCGCGGGCGAAACGCGCCGCCCGCCGTAGCCGCGCGATGAGCCGAAGCAGCATCGCCAGCTCGCGCGGCTGATCGGCGAGCTCCTCTTCCACCAGCGTCATGCGGTCGCATTCGGCATAGAAGGCGCGGATGCCCAGCATGAGGAGGATGCGGTCGATGGTGGTGAGCTCGCGCGTGCGCAGGTCTGGTGGGCGGCGTTTCTGCAGGGTCACCATCAGGCGCAGCGTGAGCAGCGGATCTTGCAGCACCACCTGTGAGAGGACGTGGGCATTGAGCGTTTCCGCGATCGGGCGAAGTTCTTCGAGGTGACGCTTGGTGTGTCTGAGAATAGGAACTTTGTCGGCGCGCTCGGCGAAGAACCGGATCCAGGCAGCCGCATCCGGCAGCGGGTGCTCGAGTCGTTCCATCGCCGTCTCCGATCGCGTGCGTGTGTTTTATAGCGTGATTATCGCGAGCGCCAGGGTTTTTGCCAAGAGCAGGGGGATTCAGCCGGCGGGATAATCCGCCCAGCAATTGGGGGTTTCGTAGAGGCGCACCCGTGCCAGACAGAGCCGTTCACCGTAGAGAGCGGCGAAGCGCGGCTCCAGTGTTTCGTATGCGATGCGCGCAAGATTCTCGGCGGTGGGGACGGCGTCGAGCAGGACGGTCTTGTGATCGGGAATGCGTTCGAGCGCATCCAACAGCAACTGGTCGCCGCGATAGGCGAGAAAAGCGTGATCCCATTCCTCGATCAGTGCGCGCTGCACGAGGGTCTTCACGGCGGAGAAGTCGAGCACCATCCCTTCGTCACTGCGGCCCGCTTGCGTGACCGGTTCGCCCCGTAGCGTGACTTCGAGCACGTAGCGGTGGCCATGCAGGTGGCGGCAATGGCTTTCATGATTGGGGATGCGGTGCCCGGCGTCGAATTCGAATCGTCGGGTGATCAGCATGGTGAGAGGATTCTAACGGAAAAAGCCGCCGCGGCTTGCGTGATGCAAAGTCGCGGCGGTCGGTATGGCGTGATGTGGGGCGTGGGCGGTACCTGGATGCCGGCGAGCGGATTTGCCGTGCGCTCCGGTCGTGTCGTGCTCCAGCGCGCTCGTCTCGCCCCTCTTCGTGAGAGGTCTCGTCGCGGCAGGGACCCCCCAGCGGCCCGGTTCGCGACGTGTGCTGCAGGGTCGTTCAGTCTTCGGCGGATTCGGCCTCGTCTGCCGCCGTACTCGACTTCCCCTGGGTTTTCACCCAAGCGCGGGCTTCTTTTTTCAGTTCTTTGAATTTCTCTGAGTCGGTCGCTTTGAGATACTGGGCGACTTCCCAGTCTTCCCGCTTGATTTTGTTGACGTCGATCTGTTCGACATGAACGAGCCGAAGCAGCGCCTGCACTGGCCGGGGGATGTTACGCCCGCTTTCGTAGCGCGAACCCCCGCTCTGGGTGACGCCGAGTTTGGACCAGAACTGGGACTGGTTGAGTCCCAGTTTCTTGCGCAGTTCGCGGATGTCGCTTCCGGTAAAGTTTTTCATCGAGATTCGCTCCATTACTCGTGGATAGGAGAAAAGTGCCTCGCTCATGTCGTGCTTGAGCGAGGCATGATCTTATAACGTCTGATGTTGTAAGACAACTACTTTTTGATAGTTGATTCGTATTTTTTTGTGTCGCCGATTTTATCACTCCGTCGTGAGGGGGGTGGAAAAAACGGCGGCAGATTTCACCTCGGGCCAGTGCTGGGCTTTTGGGCCATCGTGTTTATAATTGCTGGTTTCAATTCGGCATGAGGGAAAGATGGCGCTCATCGTGCAGAAGTACGGCGGCACTTCCGTGGGTTCGCCGGAGCGGATCCAGAACGTCGCACGCCGGGTCGCGAAATATCACCAGCAGGGGCATCAGGTCGTCGTGGTGGTCTCGGCCATGAGCGGCGAGACCAACCGGCTCGTGGCGCTCACCCAGGCGCTGTCCGAATCCCCCGATCCGCGTGAGACGGACGTGGTGCTGGCCACCGGCGAGCAAGTGACGATCGGGTTGTTGTCCATTGCCTTGCATGAGCTCGGGGTTCCGGCCAGGAGCTACACCGGCTGGCAGGTTCCCATCCGTACCGACGGCGCTCATACCAAGGCGCGAATCCTGGAGATCGAGTCGGAAAAGATGCTCGCCGATTTGGCCGAGGGCAAAGTCTTGGTCGTGGCTGGATTCCAGGGGGTGGACGCTGCGGGGAACATCACCACGCTCGGGCGAGGCGGCTCCGATACCACCGCGGTGGCGCTCGCGGCGGCGCTGCAGGCCGACGAGTGCCAGATCTACACCGACGTCGATGGCGTCTATACCACCGACCCGCGCATCGTGCCCGAGGCGCGGCGGCTGGAGCGCATCACGTTCGAGGAAATGCTCGAAATGGCCAGCCTCGGTTCCAAGGTGCTGCAGATTCGTTCGGTGGAATTCGCGGGGAAGTACAAAGTCCGCTTGCGGGTGCTTTCGAGTTTCGAAGAAGAAGGGGAAGGAACCTTGATCACGGTCGAAGAAGAGAAGAACATGGAACAGCCCATCATTTCGGGTATTGCCTTTCATCGCGACGAGGCCAAGGTAACGCTACTCGGCGTGCCCGACAAGCCCGGCGTCGCCTATCAGATCCTGGGGCCGGTGGCCGATGCGAACATCGACGTCGACATGATCGTGCAAAACGTCGGTCACGACGGGGCCACCGACTTCAGTTTCACCGTGGCGAAAAACGATCTGAAGCGGGTGCTCGAGATTCTCGAGCGGGTGAAGAACGACCTGGGGGCGCGTCAGGTGATCGGCGACAAATCGGTGTGCAAAGTCTCGCTGGTGGGCGTCGGTATGCGCTCCCACCCGGGCGTGGCCGCCAAAATGTTCCGCACGCTCGCCGAAGAAGGGATCAACATCCAGATGATCTCGACCTCGGAGATCAAGATCTCGGTGGTGATCGACGAGAAGTACCTCGAACTTGCCGTGCGCGCCCTGCACAAGGCTTTCGAGCTCGATCAGCCCGAAGCGGACGTCTGAAACGGGCAGCTCGAAGAACCGTCGCGCAGTAGGTCATTCGAGGTGTCCAAACGGGGCGTGCCGTTTTTCTTTTTTGACGGAAGGTCTTGTCGTCCGTTATAATGCCGGGCCCGCCGCGTACACGGCAGGCCATTCCACACGCCCGCAAGCGACGAGGGTCCGTGTTCGTGCACGGTGGGTCGCGGGCGGAGGTTCAACCCTTATCCATTGGAGTTTTCATGAACGTCACGATGCGTCAAATGCTCGAGGCCGGCGTGCACTTCGGGCACCAGACCCGTTTCTGGCATCCAAAAATGGCTCCCTACATCTACGGGGAGCGCAACAAGATCCATATCATCAACCTCGAGAAGACGCTGGCGCAGCTACGCGAAGCGCTCGAGTTCGTGCGCCGGCTCTCGGCCAAGGGCGGCACGATCCTGTTCGTCGCCACCAAGCGTCAGGCACGTGACATCATCGCCGAGGAAGCCCAGCGTTGCAGCATGCCCTTCGTCAATGAACGCTGGCTCGGCGGCATGCTCACCAATTTCAAGACGGTGCGCCAGTCCATTGCCCGGCTCAAGGAGCTGGAAGCCGCCTTCGCCGATGGTTCGGTGCAGCAGCTGCCCAAGCGCGAGGCGCTGGGCCTGCAGCGCGAGCTCGACAAGCTCGAGCGTAGCCTGGGCGGCATCAAGGAGATGGAGCGCCTGCCCGATGCGCTTTTCGTCATCGATGTCGGGCATCACAAGATCGCCGTGGCCGAGGCCAACAAGCTGGGTATTCCGGTGGTGGCGGTGGTCGACACCAACCATAGCCCCGAGGGAATCGACTACGTGATCCCGGGCAACGACGATTCGGCCCGAGCCGTGCGCCTGTACGCGCGGGCGATCGCCGACGCCGTGCTCGAAGGAAAGGCCATGGCGCTGCAGGAAGTGGTCGCAGCGGCTTCCGACGAGTTCGTGGAAGTCGAAGGCGCCGAAGGTGAGACGGCCTCCGAGGAAGGCGAAGCGCCGGCGGCCGAGTAAGGCAGAGGCAGTGTGCATGGGGTGGGCGCACGTGCGTGTACCTACCCGACAATCTTTCGTGAGGACGGATGATGGCTGAAATTACCGCAAGCATGGTCAAGGAGCTGCGCGAGCGCACCGATGCGCCGATGATGGAGTGCAAGAAGGCTCTGGCTGAGGCCGGTGGCGACATGGCGCGCGCCGAGGAGATCCTTCGCGTCAAACTCGGCAACAAGGCGAGCAAGGCCGCTGGTCGTGTGGCCGCCGAAGGCATCGTCGCGACCTGGATTTCGCCCGATGCCAAGCTCGCGGCCATGGTCGAGGTCAATTGCGAGACCGACTTCGTGGCGAAGAACGACGAATTCATCGCCTTTGCCAACCGCTTGGCGCAACTGGTGGCCGAGCGCAACCCGGGCGACGTAGCAGCGCTCTCCCAGCTCGAACTCGACGGCAAGCCGGTCGAGCAGGTGCGCACCGAACTCGTGGGCAAGATCGGCGAGAACATCACCATCCGCCGTTTCGCCCGCATCGAGGCGCAGGGCAAGGTGTACTCCTACGTGCATGGCGGCGCCAAGATCGGCGTGCTCGTCGATCTCGTAGGGGGCGACGAGGCGCTGGGCAAGGACCTGGCCATGCACATCGCCGCCTGCAAGCCGAAGGCCCTTTCGGCCGATCAGGTGCCGGCCGAGCTCATCGAGACCGAGCGGCGCATCGCGCGGCAGAAAGCAGTCGAATCGGGCAAGCCCGAGGCGATTCTCGACAAGATCGCTGAAGGGGCGGTGCAGAAGTACCTCAAGGAAGTCACCTTGCTCGGCCAAGGCTTCGTCAAGGATGACAAAGTCAGCGTCGAGGCGCTCCTGAAGCAGCGCAACGCCAAGGTCGCTTCCTTCGCGCTCTTCGTCGTCGGCGAAGGCATCGAGAAAAAGCAGACCGACTTCGCCGCGGAAGTGGCGGCGCAGGCGGCGGCCGCGGCCAAGTCCTGAAGACGAGGTCATCTCATGTCTACCCCCGCCTATCGCCGCATCCTGCTCAAGCTCTCGGGCGAAGCTCTGATGGGCGACGACCCTTACGGCATCAATGAGAAAGTGGTCGAGCGCATCGTGGGCGAGATCGTCGAAGTCGGCTCGTTGGGCGTACAGATCGGGATCGTGATCGGCGGGGGAAACATCTTCCGTGGCATCCAGGGAGCGGCGAGTGGCATGGACCGGGCGACCGCCGACTACATCGGCATGCTCGCCACGGTGATGAATGCGATGGCCCTGTCGGACGCCTTCCGCCGGCACGAAGTGGAATCGCGCGTACTCTCGGCGCTGCGCATCGAGCAGGTGGTCGAACCCTATATTCGCGCTCGGGCCATTCGCCATCTGGAAGAGGGTCGTATCGTCATTTTCGCTGCCGGCACCGGCAATCCCTTCTTCACCACCGACACGGCGGCGGCGCTGCGCGGCGCCGAGATCGGGGCGCAGATCGTACTGAAGGCGACCAAGGTCGATGGCGTCTATAGCGCCGATCCGCGAAAAGACCCGAGCGCCAAGCGCTATCACCGCATCAGCTTCGACGAGGCGATCGGACGCAATCTCGCGGTGATGGATGCCACCGCTTTTGCTTTGTGTCGCGACATCAAGCTGCCGATCAACGTGTTTTCGATCTTCAAGCCAGGGGCTTTGCGCCGTGTCATCATGGGCGAGGACGAAGGCACGCTGGTCCACTCGTAAGGAGAGGAGATGAACGTCGCTGAACTCAAGAAAGACGCCGAGCAGCGCATGGCCAAGGCGATCGAGGTGCTCAAAGTCGATCTCGCCAAGATCCGCACTGGCCGTGCCCACACGGGCCTGCTCGACCACGTGATGGTCGAATACTACGGTTCGATGGTGCCGGTGCCGCAGGTGGCCAACGTCACCCTGATCGATGCGCGCACCATCGGGGTGCAGCCTTGGGAGAAGAACATGCTCTCCAAGATCGAGAAGGCGATCCGCGAGAGCGACCTAGGGCTCAATCCCTCGAACATGGGTGAGATCCTGCGCGTTCCCATGCCGCCGCTCACCGAAGAGCGCCGCCGGGAACTCGGCAAGGTCGTGCGTCATGAAGGGGAGCAGGCGCGCGTGGCGGTGCGCAACGTGCGCCGTGACGTCAATCAAGCGATCAAAGACGCCTTGAAGAAGAAGGTGGTCAGCGAGGACGAGGCGCGGCGCGCCGAGGATGATATCCAGAAGATCACCGACCGCTACATCGGTGAGATCGACAAGCTCGTCGAGAAGAAAGAGCAGGAACTGCTGCAGATCTGATCCGATCCCCCGTCGCAGCGTCCGGCGGGGCAGTGCGAGGTACCGTGGCCGAACTTCCTCTGACATCGACGACGGGCATCCCCGAGGTGCGCCCGATCCCGCGGCACATCGCCATCATCATGGATGGCAATGGTCGCTGGGCCAAGCTGCGCGGCCTGCCACGCGCGGAAGGGCACCGTCAAGGCGTAGAGGCGGTGCGCCGTGTGGTGCGCCATTGCGCCGAACTGGGCGTGGAACACCTCACCCTCTTCGCTTTTAGCTCGGAGAACTGGCGCCGCCCGCCGGAAGAGGTGGGGTTTCTCATGGGGCTCTTTCGCATGATGCTGCAGCGCGAAGTGACGCGCATGCATCGCAACGGTGTACGGCTCACCGTCATCGGCGATCGCGGCCGATTCGACGCCGAATTGCAGTCGCTCATCGCCAAGGCCGAGGCACGTACGGCCGGCAACACTAAGATCTGCCTCAACATCGCCGCCAATTACGGCGGGCGCTGGGACATCGTGCAGGCGATGAACCGGCTCACGCGCGCACATCCCGAGCGCGCCGGCTGCTACACCGAGCTCGAGCTACAGGCCGAGCTCGCCTTGGGCTGGGCGCCGGAGCCTGATCTCTTCATCCGCACGGGGGGGGAGCAGCGATTGAGCAATTTCCTGCTGTGGCAGCTCGCCTATACCGAACTTTATTTCACCGACATGCTCTGGCCGGATTTTCGCGAGGAAGCGCTCGACGAAGCCGTGCGCTCCTACCAATGCCGTGAGCGGCGTTTCGGCCGTACGAGCGAGCAGCTCGCCGCGTCCCCATGATCGCCACGCTCGGGAACGCCTCGCGCCGGCTCTTTACCGCAGCGGTCTTGATCGCCGGCTTGCTCGTTCTGCTTTTTTGGGCACCGGCACCCTTGTGGGCGGCGTCCGTTGCCGTCGTCGTCTTCCTTGCGGGCAGGGAATGGGTGCGGCTGGGCGGATGGGGCGAGGTGGCAGCCTGGGGATGGGCGTTGGGCTATACGGCGGGATATGCCCTCTTGTGGCGATTTAGCGGGGTGAGCCTGGGCGCGCCCCTTCATTCCGTGATCGGCGCGGTGATGATCGCCGGGGCCGCCTTCTGGCTGAGCTTCGTCCCTTGGACCCTGTTCGCGGGTTGGCGCTGGCGCAGCCGTTGTTTGTGGGTTGTCGCGGGCGCCTTGGTGCTGTGGCCGACGGCGCTGGCGGTCGTTCTCCTGCGTGAATCGTCGGCGCTGCATCTACTGGCGATGATGGCGCTCGTCTGGGTGGCCGACGCTGCCGCCTATTACGTTGGCCGTCGTTGGGGACGGCGAAAACTTGCGCCGGCGATCAGCCCTGGCAAGACGGTGGAAGGGGCCATTGGGGCTTTTGCCGGCGTGTCGCTCTATGCGGTGATTCTGTACGCCATGGGCCTCGTGCCGGAGGGTACGAGGTTTGGAACGTTCCTCGTCATCTTGCTCGCTTTGACGGTGTTGGCGATCGAGGGGGATCTGTTCGAATCGTGGGCGAAACGGATTGCCGGAGTGAAAGATTCCGGCGAGCTGTTGCCGGGGCACGGGGGCGTGCTCGACCGCATCGACAGCCTGACGGCGACGCTGCCTTTCCTTGCCCTGTGGTGGCTGGAGCGGCAATGAAACGCGAGCGGTTGGCGATCCTCGGGGCGAGCGGCTCGATCGGTGCGAGCACCTTGGACGTGGTCTCGCGTCACCCGGAACGGTTCGAGGTTGTGGCGCTCGCGGCGCAGCGTCGCTGGAACGTGCTGCTCGAGGCGTGTCGGAAGTTTCGCCCCCGATGGGCGGTGCTGGGGGATGCGAGCGCGGCGGCCGCCTTGCGCGAGGCGCTGCGCCAAGAGGGAATCGCGACGGAAGTGGAGGAAGGGGAGACGGCGCTCACCGAAATCGCCCGCCATCCCGAAGTGGACACGGTGGTCGCTGCTATTGTCGGCGCGGCGGGGTTGCCTCCCACGTGGGCGGCCGTGTGTGCGGGCAAGAAGATCCTGCTCGCCAACAAGGAAGCCCTGGTGCTCGCCGGCGGGCTCTTCATGGAGGCCGTGGATCGTCATGGGGTGCGGTTGCTGCCGCTCGATTCCGAGCACAACGCCATTTTTCAGGCACTGCCGACGGACTACGATCGCAACCGACCGGACGATTTCGGCGTGCGACGGATCATTCTCACTGCATCGGGCGGCCCGTTCCGCGAGCGTTCGTTGGAAACCTTTGCCGCGATCACGCCGCAAGAGGCGTGCGCCCATCCCAATTGGTCGATGGGGCGCAAGATCTCGGTCGATTCGGCCACGATGATGAACAAGGGGCTGGAGGTGATCGAGGCCCATTGGCTCTTCGGCTTGCCGCCCGAGCGTATCGAGGTGGTGATCCACCCGCAGAGCGTGGTGCATTCCTTGGTGGAATACCGCGACGGCTCGCTGCTCGCCCAGCTGGGGACGCCCGACATGCGTACGCCGATCGCGCACGCGCTGGGATTCCCCCAGCGGCTCGAGGCGGGGGTGAGGCCACTCGATCTGGTGCGCGTGGGGCGGCTCGACTTCGCAGCGCCCGATCTGCGCCGTTTTCCCTGCCTGCGTCTGGCTTACGAGGCGCTGCAAGCCGGCGGGTCGGTTCCGGCGGTACTCAACGCGGCCAACGAGGTGGCGGTGGCCGCCTTCCTTCAGGGTCGGCTGGGTTTCGATCGCATCCCGGCCGTGATCGAGGCCACGCTCGAGCGCTTACCACGACAAGAACCCGATTCGCTCGAGGACGTGCTCGCCTATGATCGTCTGGCGAGAGAGCGGGCGCAGGACGTGCTCGCGCAGGAGGTGGCATGACCGTTTTGTCCTATCTCGTGCCCTTCGTGATCGCCTTGGGTGGGCTCATCTTCTTTCATGAGCTGGGGCATTACCTCGTCGCCCGGGCCTGTGGGGTGAAAGTGCTGCGTTTTTCCATCGGATTCGGGCCCACGTTGTGGTCACGCCGCTTCGGGCGCGATGGCACGGAATGGGTGCTCGCCGCCGTGCCTCTGGGCGGCTACGTGAAGATGCTCGATGAACGAGAAGGCGCGGTGGCACCCGAAGACCTTCCACGTGCTTTCAACCGTCAGCCGGTGGGCAAGCGCATGTCGATCGTGGCGGCAGGCCCTGCGGCCAATCTGTTGTTGGCGATCGCCCTCTACGTCGTCCTCTACACGGTTGGCGTGCGCGAACCGGTGGCGCGCATCGACCCGCCCGCCGAAAGCCTCGCGGCCCAAGTGGGGCTGCGGCCGGGAGATCGGGTGGTGGCCGTGGATGGGCGCGCCGTGGCGAGTCTGCCGCAATTGCGCTGGGAAGTGCTCGCCGCGGCCATGCGTCGCAACGAAGTGGCTCTGGAGGTGGAGCGCGCCGGGGAGCGCCTCGTCTTCTCTTTGCCGCTTACCGGCGTCGTCGTCGATCACGGCAACGATGACGTCATGGTGCAACTCGGGCTCGTGCCCTGGCGTCCCCCGCTGGAGCCGGTGGTGGGTAGCGTCGCCCCGGGCAGCCCGGCCGAACGTGCCGGTATCGTGCCCGGAATGCGGGTGCGTGCCATCGAAGGCAAGGAGATCGCCGATTGGCGCGAGCTCGTCGAGATCGTGCGGGCACATCCAGGCGGGACTTTGCGCTTTACCCTGGAGTACGATGGAGTCGTTGCAGAGCGCGAGGTATTCGCCGAGCCGACCGACGACGGGCAGGGGGGCACGATCGGCCGCATCGGCGTGGCGGTGCGGCCACCGTCCGATGAAACCTTCCTCGTGTCCGTTCGCTACCCTCCGATTCAAGCGGCAGGCATGGCGTTGCGGCAAACTTGGGAGGTGAGTACGATGACCCTGAGGCTCTTCGGGCGCATGCTCCTTGGTGAGGCATCGCTCAAGAATCTCTCCGGGCCGCTCACCATCGCCGACTACGCCGGCCAGACGGCAAGGATGGGTCTGGAGCATTACCTGCGCTTCGTCGCTCTCGTGAGCATCAGCCTCGGGGTGTTGAACTTGCTGCCGGTGCCGATTCTGGATGGGGGGCATTTGCTGTATTATTCGCTCGAAGCCGTGCGCGGACGGCCCCTGTCCGAACGTGCGATGGAGATCGGTCAGCAGATTGGCCTGGCGTTGTTGTTGACGTTGATGGCGATCGCGCTTTTCAACGATGTGTCCCGGATTTGGTCGAGTGTGAGCGGATGAAGAAAAAATTGGCGGCGGTGGTGGCTCTGATCGGAGCACTACTCGCGGGGGCGGTGCATGCGTTCGAGCCGTTCGTGGTCGAGGACATTCGCGTCGAGGGGATCCAGCGCGTCGAGGCAGGGACCATCTTCAGCTATCTGCCGGTGAAGGTGGGTGAGCGCATCACTCAGGAGCAGGCCGACGAGGCGGTGCGCAAGCTCTTCGAAACGGGATTTTTCAGCGACGTGCGCATCGAGGCCGACGGCAACGTGCTGGTGGTCATCGTCGACGAGCGGCCCGCCATCGGCGAGCTCCAGTTCGTCGGCATGAAGGAATTCGAAGTCGACGCCATCAAACTGGCTTTGCGTGCCGTTGGTCTGGCCGAATCGCGCATCTTCGACCGCTCCCTGCTGCGCCAGGCGGAGCAGGAGCTCAAGCGCCAATACCTCTCGCGCGGTCACTATGCGGTCGATATCCAAACGACCATCACGCCTTTGCCGCGCAACCGGGTGGCCATCCGTTTCGACATCACCGAAGGCCAGCCGGCCAAGATCGCGGAGATCAAGATCGTCGGCAACAAGGCCTTTTCCGAAAAGGAACTTCTGAGGAGGTTCCAATTGACCACTCCGGGGTGGCTGACCTGGTACACCAAGTCCGACCGCTATTCGCGTGAGAAACTGCAGCAGGACCTGGAAGCATTGCGTTCATTCTATATGAACCAGGGATATCTCGATTTCGAGATCGAGTCGGTGTCGGTTTCGATCGGCCCAGACAAGCAGAACATCTACATCTCGATCTCGATCAGGGAAGGGGAACGGTATACCGTGTCGGCGGTGCGCTTCGCCGGCAATCTCATCTTGCCCGAAGAGGAATATCGCGGGCTCGCGCAACTCAGGCCTGGCGACGTCTTTTCGCGCGAGAAGCTCAATGCGACCGTGAAAGCGGTCGTCGACCGGCTCGGCGGTGAAGGGTACGCCTTTGCCAACGTCAATGCCGCGCCCGAGATCGATCGCGAGAATCGTCAGGTGGCTTTCACCATCTTCGTCGATCCGGGGCGACGCACTTACGTCAATCGCATCAACATCGGGGGCAACGTACGCACCCGAGACGAAGTGATCCGGCGAGAAATGCGTCAGATGGAAGGCGAGTGGTACGACGCCGATAAAATCAACAAATCCCGCCAGCGCGTCGATCGGCTGGGGTATTTCGACGAGGTGCAGGTGGAGACCCAGCCCGTTCCCGGCACCACCGACCAGGTCGATGTCAATTTTACCGTGAAGGAGAGGCCCACTGGCAACCTGATGCTCGGAGCGGGTTTTTCGAGCTCGGACAACATCGTGCTCTCGGGCGCGGTCTCACAGGACAACATCTTCGGCAGCGGCAAGTCGCTGGGTATTCAGCTCGATACGAGCCAGTCGAAGCGTACCGCCTCGCTCTCCTTCACCGATCCCTACTATACGATCGACGGTGTCTCGCTCGGCTACGATGTTTACTACCGTACTTTCGATCCTTCGGAAAGCTACAACATATCCCGTTATAAGACGCGTTCGATCGGTGGCGGGCTCCGTATGGGCTGGCCGATCGGAGAGGACGACAACATCCAGTTCGGTCTGGCCTACGATCTCACCAAGATCGACGTCTATTGGGATAGCCCGCTTCGCTACATCGAGTTCTGTGAATCCGGAGGTGATTACGACTGCGATGGCGTCTCTTCGCTGGCACTGACGGCGGGGTGGTCCCGTGATACCCGTGACTCGCGTATCTATCCGATGAAAGGTCGCTATCAGCGCGCCTTGGCCGAGGTGGACGTTCCGCCGGGAGACATCGAGCTCGTCAAACTTTCCTACCAGCACCAGTGGTGGATCCCGGTCACCGAGCGTCAGGCGCTCATGTTGAACGGCGAAATCGGCTGGATCGAATCCTTGGGCGGAAAGGATGTTCCCTTCTTCCGCAATTACTATGTTGGTGGAATCGGTTCGGTCCGAGGCTTCGACGCCGGCAGCCTCGGGCGCAAGGACGATTACGGTGATGCCTATGGTGGGACGCGCAAGCTCGTGCTCAACGCGGAATATTATTTCCCCTTGCCGGGTCTGGGAATGGACAAGACCTTCCGGATGTCGGTCTTCGTCGATTCGGGTTATGTCTGGGATCAGGACGATTCGGTCAAGCTCAACGACATGCGCGTGAGTACGGGCATCGGTTTCTCATGGTCTTCACCGCTGGGGCCGTTGAAGTTCAGTTTCGCGGTGCCGGTGCGTAAAGACGTCGGTGGCTCCAATTACAAGGACGAAACCCAGAACTTCCAATTCCAGTTCGGCACCATGTTCTAAACCCGATATCATTCCCGTAGAAGGCATCGTAAGCTTGATGTCACGGGGGGTATTTATTGATGCCTGTGAAGACGAGAGAGGTCAGCGTGAAGAGAAAATCCATGGCAGTATTGTTGGCATTGTCGCTGGGGCTGACGAGCGCGATGGCTTGGGCAGAAGCCAAGATCGGTTTCGTCAATTCGGAGCGTCTGATGCGTCAGGCGCCACCGGCCGTGGCGGCGCAGAAGCGGCTGGAAAAGGAATTCGAGCCGCGCGATCGGGAATTGAAACGCATGGCCGACGAGCTGCAGGCGCTGCAGCAGGAACTGGAGCGCAAGGGCGCGTCGATGAACGAGGGCGAGCGCAACCGCAAGGAGCGGGCTTTTGCCGAGTTGAGCCGCGATTTTCAGCGCAAGCAGCGTGAATTTCGTGAGGATCTCAATCAGCGGCGCAACGAGGAGCTCGCCCGCGTGCTCGATCAGGCCAACAAGGCGATCAAGAAAGTCGCGGAAGACGGCAAGTACGATCTCGTGCTGCAGGATGCGGTCTACGCGAGTCCGCGCATCGACATCACCGACCAGGTCATCAAGGTGCTCGAATCGGGTAATCTGTGATGACGATGGTTACGCTGGGGGATCTCGCCACGCGGTTTGGCGTCGAAATGCGGGGGGACCCCTCTATCGAGCTGCGCCGCGTCGCCTCACTCGAATCGGCACGGCCCGGAGATCTCACTTTCGTGGCGCAGCCGAAGTACCTCGCGCGCCTGCCGCAGTGCCGCGCGAGTGCCGTGATCGTCTCGCCGAAATTCGCCGATCGCGCACCGTCCCATCTGGCGCTGGTGCTCGCGGCCGATCCTTATCTGCTCTATGCCAAGGCGGCGCAGTGGCTGCACCCGGAACCCGAGGTCGTGCCGGGGGTGCATCCCAGCGCGGTGGTGCTGGGCGAGGTCGATCCGAGCTGCGCCATCGGACCGAACGCGGTGGTGGAGGCCGGGGCGAGGGTCGGTGCGCGTACCGTGATCGGCGCGGGCAGCGTGATCGGCGCGGATGCTAGTGTCGGGTCCGATTGCCGCATCGCCGCCAACGTCACGATCTACCCGGGATGCGTGATCGGCGCGCGCGTGCGCATTCATTCGGGAGCGGTGATCGGCGCCGACGGCTTTGGCTTCGCCTGGGACGGCGAGGAAGAGCGCTGGGTGAAGATCCCGCAGATCGGCCGAGTGGTGATCGGCGACGACGTGGAAATCGGGGCGAATACCTCGATCGACCGCGGCGCGCTCGAAGACACCGTGATCGAGGATGGGGTCATCCTCGACAACCAGATCCAGATCGGACACAACTGCCACGTCGGGGCGCACACCGCCATGGCCGGTTGCGTCGGCGTGGGCGGCAGCACCCGCATCGGGCGCCGTTGCCGTCTGGGCGGGCAGGTCGGTATCGCCGGGCACGTGGAGATCTGCGACGACGTGACCATCATGGCCGGCTCCGGCGTGATGAAGCCCATTACCAAACCCGGCGTCTACGGCGCTGCCATCCCGCTACAGTCCTACGAGGAGTGGCGGCGCAACTTCGCCCACTTGCGCCATCTCGACGCCATGGCCGATCGCATTCGCCGCCTCGAGAGGCGTCTGGCCGAACTCGCCGAAGAAGACTGATCCCCGCTTTCCCCGATTTTTTGCCGCGAGCCCTGCGACATGATGAACATCGAACAGATCCTGCAGTATCTGCCGCACCGCTATCCTTTCCTCCTGGTCGACCGCGTGCTCGAGATGGAGGTGGGCAAACGCATCCTGGCGTTGAAAAACGTCACCATCAACGAGCCCTTCTTCCCGGGGCATTTCCCGCACGCGCCGGTGATGCCGGGTGTGCTGATCCTGGAAGCGCTCGCCCAGGCCGCGGCCGTGCTCTCCTTCGAGACCATGGGCACGCGCCCCAATGCCGATTCCATCGTCTATTTCGCGGGTATCGACGAGGCGCGGTTCCGTCGCCCGGTGGTGCCGGGGGATCAGCTCCTTCTGGAAGTGGAGTTGTTGCGCAACGTGCGCGGCATCTCGAAGTATTCGGCCACGGCCCGAGTCGGGGAGGAGGTCGCGGCCCAGGCGCAGCTCATGTGCGCCCTGAAAGGTTTGAAATGAGCGTGGTCGAGATCCACCCCAGCGCGATCGTCGCCGCCGGCGCGGAGCTCTCCGAGGGGGTGAAGATCGGCCCCTACTGCGTGATCGGCCCGCACGTGAAGATCGGTGCGCGCACGCGGATCGAGGCGCACTGCGTGCTCGACGGGTACACGACGCTGGGGGAGGATAACCACGTCTTCCCCTTCTGCTCCTTGGGGCAGGTGCCGCAGGACATGAAGTACGCGGGGGAACCCACGCGTTTGACGATCGGGCATCGCAACACCATTCGTGAATACTGTTCCTTCAACGTCGGCACGGTTCAGGGCGGCGGCGAGACGCGCGTGGGCGACGACAACTGGATCATGGCCTACGTGCACGTGGCACACGACTGCGTCGTGGGCAACCACACGATTTTCGCCAACAACGCCACGCTCGCGGGCCACGTCGTGGTGGGGGACTGGGCGATCCTCGGCGGCTTTACCGGCGTGCACCAATTCGTGCGCGTGGGAGCGCACAGCTTCTGCGGGGTGGGCACGGTGCTGCTGCAAGACCTTCCGCCCTACGTGACGGTGGCGGGCAATCCGGCCGCGCCGCACGGCATCAACGCCGAGGGCTTGCGTCGTCGGGGGTTTTCGTCCGAGGCGATCGCCGCCATCCGGCGCGCTTACAAACTCCTCTATCGCAGCGGCTTGACGTTCGCCGAGGCGCGCGAGCGGATCGCCGAACTCGCCGCCGAGCAGCCGGAGCTGCAGCCGCTCGTCGATTTTCTCGCGCAACCGGGCCGTGGCATCGTCCGCTGAGAGAACCTCGGTCGCGCTCGTGGCCGGAGAGGCTTCGGGCGACATCCTGGGAGGGCTGCTCCTCGAGGGACTGCGTCCGGCGCTGCCCGAGACGCGTTTCTGGGGTGGGGGGGGAGAGGCGGGGCGTACCCAAGGGTTCGGGGCGCGCTGGTCCTACGAGCCGCTGGCAGTGCATGGCTTCGTCGACGCGCTCAGACGCTATCCGCAGCTCGTGCGTTTTCGCCGCGAACTGGCGCGCGCGTTCGAGGCGCCACCGGTGGATCTCTTCATCGGGATCGACGCACCGGATTTCAACCTGGGGCTGGAGGCACGGCTCAAACGTGCCGGTATCGGCACGGTGCATTTCGTCAGCCCTTCGATCTGGGCCTGGCGCCGTGGGCGATTGAAAACAATCGCCCGCGCGGTCGACCTGATGCTGTGCCTTTTTCCGTTCGAACCGCCGCTCTATGCCGAAACCGGGGTCGAGGCGTGTTTCGTCGGCCATCCGCTCGCCGACCGGCTGCCGCTCGCGCCGGACCAGGCGGGCGCCCGGGCCGCGCTGGGAATCGCGCCGCAAGCGCCGGTGCTGGCGCTCCTGCCGGGTAGCCGCGAGGGGGAGTTGCGGCACCTCTTGCCCGTCTTCCTCGCCGCCGCGGCGCGCCTGCGCCAAGCCCTGCCGGAGTTGGTCTTGCTCTTGCCCACGGCGAATGCCTTGGGCGACGCCCTCGTGGCCCAGGCCCTGGCCGAGGCACCCGAGCTCGAGGCCCGCGTGCTGCCGCGGCGGGCGCACGAGGCGATGACGGCGGCCGACGTCGTGCTGCTCGCCAGTGGCACGGCCGCGCTGGAGGCGGCGCTCCTCAAGCGTCCGATGGTGATCGCCTATCGCATGAATCCCTGGCAATACCGTCTGCTGCGGCGCATGGCCTATCTGCCGTGGGTGGGTTTGCCCAACATCCTGCTGCGTGAGACGGTGGTACCCGAGTTGCTGCAGGACGAGGCGAATCCCGCCGATCTGGCCGCGGCGGTGTTGCGCTGGTTCGAAGATGCACCAGCGCGCGAGCGGCTCACCGAGCGTTTCACCGAATTGCACCTCATGCTGCGCCAGGACACCGCCCAGCGCGCGCGCGAGGCGATACTGACGCGGTTCGGCCCGAGACTCGGGAGGGGATAGACGATGTCGAGGCTCATCTGCGGGGTGGATGAGGCGGGACGCGGACCGCTCGCCGGGCCGGTGGTGGCCGCGGCGGTGATCCTCCCGCCCGGAGCCTCGCTGTCGGGCTTGAACGATTCGAAGAAACTGAGCCCGCGTCGGCGCGAACGGCTCGCCGCCGAGATCCGCACCACGGCGCTCGCTTGGGCGGTGGCCGAAGCGTCGGCCGCGGAGATCGATGAATGGAACATCCTGCGTGCGACGCTGCGGGCGATGGCGCGCGCCGTAGCGGCATTGCCTGTGACGCCCGACGAGGTGCGCGTCGATGGCAACCAGGCGCCGGCGCTCGCGGTGCCGGTGCGCACGATCATCGGCGGCGATGCGCTCGAACCGGCCATCATGGCTGCCTCGATTCTCGCCAAGACGCACCGCGACGCGCGGCTCGTGGCGTTGGATGCCCGCTATCCCGAGTATGGGTTCGCTCGACACAAGGGCTATGGCACGGCTGCGCATCTGGCGGCGCTCGCGCGGCTCGGTCCCTGTCCCGAGCATCGCCGCAGTTTCGCCCCGGTGCGCGCGGCGCTGGAGCGCATGGGGCGATGAGTTGCTGGCAGGAGATCCGCTCGCGCGACAACCCGCAGGTGCGCGCGATCCGGCGCTGGCTGAACGAGGCGTCCTTTCGCAAGCGCGAGCCGTGGCTCGTGCTCGAAGGCGATCACCTGCTCACCTCAGCGCTGCAGGCTGGCTGGATGCCGGAGGCGGTGTTCGTCGAGGAGGGGCGGGAAACGCGTTTCGCGACCGTGCTCGAGGCACTGCCGCCCGCGTGCGCTCGCGTTCGCGTTGCTTCCCCGGTTTTTCGCGCGATTGCCGCCACCGAGACGCCGGCCGGCATCGTGGCGCGTTTCGCGCGCCGTACGTTGGCGCTCACGCCGGAAGTGCTCGCCGGGCGCGATCTCGTGCTGCTCGATGGAGTGCAGGAGCCGGGCAACGTCGGCGCGATCCTGCGCACCGCCGCCGCCGCGGGCGTGGGCGCGGTGCTGCTCGGGCCGGGTTGCGCCGATCCTTGGGCGCCCAAAGGGCTGCGTGCGGCGATGGGCGCGCACTTCGTGCTGCCGATTGCCGCGATCGACGATTCCGAGCCCTGGTTCGCCGCACGCCGCGGCCGGGTTTTCGCCACGGCGCTCGCCGAGAAGGCCGTGCCGCTCTACGCGCTCGATTTGAAAGCGCCGGCGCTGTGGCTCTTCGGTGCGGAAGGGGCCGGGGTGCGCCCCGAGTGGCTGGCCGTGGCGGATGCCTGCGTGCGCATCCCCATGCCAGGGGCGATGGAGTCGCTCAACGTCGCCGCAGCGGCGGCGGTGTGTCTGTTCGAGGCGGTGCGGCAGCGGCTTTGCCAAGCTAAGAAAGGAGTCGTCTCATGATATTCGTGATCTCCCCGGCCAAAGCGATGGACTTCGATACGCCCGCTCCCGTGGCGGAGACGACGCTGCCCGATTTTCTCGATCGGGCCCAGGAGCTCGTCGAGCGGCTGCGGCGGCTGACGCCGGCCGAGTTGCAGTCGCTCATGGACTTGTCGGACAAGCTCGCGGCCTTGAACGTGGGGCGCTACGCGGCCTGGTCGCCCGAACATGCGCCCGAAGAGGCGAAGGCGGCGCTCTTCGCGTTTGCGGGCGACGTCTACGAGGGGCTGGACGCGGCGAGCCTGTCTACGGCGGCGATCGTCTGGCTGCAGGAGCATCTGCGGATCCTCTCGGGGCTCTACGGCGTGCTGCGGCCGCTCGACCGCATCCTGCCGCATCGGCTGGAGATGGGAACGCGGCTGGAAAATCCCCGGGGGCGCGATCTCTATGCCTATTGGCGGGAGACGGTGACGGCGACCCTGCGGCGCTTGCTCGAGGCGCAGGCGGCGGCCGGACGCGAGCCGGTGTTGGTCAACCTCGCCTCCGAGGAATACTTCAAGGTGGTGGACGTGGCGGCGCTGGACGTACGGGTGGTGAGCCCCGTGTTCGAGGACTGGAAGGGCGGGCGTTTCAAGATCATCAGCTTCTATGCCAAGCGCGCCCGCGGACTGATGGCGCGCCATGCGGCCCTGAAAGGGGCGGAGACGGTGGAAGATCTGCTCGACTTCTCGCTCGAGGGCTATGCCTACGATCCCGCGGCCTCGAGTCCGGATCGACCGGTGTTCCGGCGCAAGGCGGCTTAGGGGAGGAGTTCGAGCACCGTATCCAGCCCCTGCGCCATGCTGATGACGTTGACGTGAGGCAGGATGCGTGGCTTGGGCCGCCAGGCGAGCCGCGTGCCGGCGAGTGCGAGCATGGCGAGGTCGTTGGCCCCGTCGCCGGCGGCGAGGATCTCGCGCCGGGTCGCACCCAGCCGTGCGGCGGCGGTGCGCAGGATGCCGGCCTTGGCGGCGGCGTCGATCACGGGGCCGACGAGCCGGCCGGTAAGGAGGCCGTCTTTCGTTTCGAGCACGTTGGCGTGCTGTTCGTCGAAACCGAGCTCGCGCGCGAGGCGCTCGGTGAAGAAGGTGAATCCGCCGGAGACGAGCACGCAGCGGCAGCCGTTCTCCTTGAGCGCCGCCACGAGCCGGGCCGCGCCGGGGTTGAGGCGTACCCGTTCGCGGTAGAGTTCTTCCAGCTGCGCCACGGGGATGCCGGCCAGCAGCGCCACGCGGGCGTGCAGTGCTTCGCGGAAATCGAGCTCACCCTGCATGGCCGCTTCGGTGATACGGGCGACTTCGGGTTTGAGGCCGGCCAGATCGGCGATCTCGTCGATGCACTCGATGGCGATGAGCGTCGAGTCCATGTCGGTGACGAAGAGCCGAAGTGCCCGCCAGTTCGGGGCGACGTCCTCGTCGATCCAGGCCCAGTCGGCGCCGATCGCGCAGAGTTCGCGGTCGAACTCGGCGCGACGCTCCGGCAGGGCGAGCGAGAGGCAGGTTCCTTGCGGGTGCGCGGCCAGGGAGTGCCGCGCCAGCCACTGGTGCGCCGCCGGGGCGGCGAGCAGGCGCAATTGCGGCATCAGCGCCCTCGCTGGGGCAGCACGTCGCGCAGCACTGCATTCGCCGAGCGCAGGATGGCGGCGGTGGTGTCCCAGTCGATGCACGGGTCGGTGATCGAGCAGCCGTACTTGAGTTGCGAGGGTGGCGCGGGGAAGGGTTGGTTGCCCGCTTCGAGGAAACTCTCGAGCATCACGCCGACGATGGAGGTGTTGCCCTCGCGGATCTGGTGCACCACGTCTTTCAACACCAGCGGCTGGAATTCGGGTTTCTTCCAGGAATTGGCGTGCGAGCAGTCGACGACGAGATTCAGCGGCAGCCCCGCCTTGGCGAGCGCCTGCTCGGCGAGCGACACCGAGACCGAGTCGTAGTTGGGGCGTCCGCCGCCGCCGCGCAGCACAAGGTGGCCGTGGCGGTTTCCCCGGGTGCGCACGATGGCGGTGCGGCCCTCTTCGTCGATACCGAGAAAAGCGTGCGGGCGCGAGGCCGAGACGATGGCGTTGACGGCTACGTCCAGGCTACCATCGGTGGCATTCTTGAATCCGACCGGGGTGGAGAGGCCGGAGGCCATCTCGCGGTGCGTTTGCGATTCGACCGTGCGTGCGCCGATCGCCGTCCACGAGATGAGGTCGCCGTAGTACTGCGGCGCGATGGGATCGAGCGCCTCGGTGGCCGCCGGTAGCCCCAGCTCATTGACGGCGAGCAGGAACTCGCGGGCGCGCGCCATGCCCACGTCGATGCGAAAACTGTCGTCGAGGAAAGGATCGTTGATGTAGCCTTTCCAGCCGGTGGCGGTGCGCGGTTTCTCGAAATAGACCCGCATTACCAATACCATGGTCTCGGCCACTTCCCGGGCGAGCGCAGCGAGCCGTTTGGCGTAGTCGAGCCCGGCGACGGGGTCGTGGATGGAGCAGGGGCCGACGACGACGAAGAGCCGCGGATCGCGCCGCTCGAGGATGTCGACGAGGGTCTGGCGCGCCTGCGTCACGG